>CAZSKV010000768.1:0-12886 GCA_964607495.1 uncultured candidatus Brocadiaceae bacterium | reverse complement strand
GAAGAGCACGAGCCAGGGCACGGCCTGGGAACCCGTGTTCGCCGAGCAGCCGGTCGCGTCGATCGGCGACATCGCCACGGCCCCGAGCAATCCCAGCATCGTCTGGGTCGGGACTGGCGAAGAGAACGCGCGCAACTCGGTGCAGTGGGGTGATGGCGTCTACAAGTCGATGGACGCGGGCAAGACCTGGAAGCACATGGGCCTGTCCGAGTCGTTCCAGATCGGCCACATCGCGATCCACCCGAAGAACCCCGAGATCGTCTACGTCGCCGCGCTCGGCAAGCTCTGGAGCTACAACGACGAGCGCGGCGTGTTCCGGACCAGGGACGGCGGCCAGAGCTGGCAGAAGGTCCTCTTCGTCGACCACAAGACCGGCTGCATCGACGTCCGGATCGATCCGGACCATCCGGACACGGTCTACGCGGTGATGTACGAACGGCTGCGCGACATCTACGACAGCAACGACCCGGTGAAGCGCTTCGGCAAGGGCTCGGGTCTCTACCGCAGCGACGATGGCGGCAACCACTGGCAGAAGCTGACCAAGGGCCTGCCGACCTGCCTCTGGGGCCGCTGCGGGATCTCGATCTACGAGAAACGGCCGACGACGCTGTTTGCGATCATCGAAACCGAGCGCAGCGGTTGGGCCAGCGGCACGTCGCGCGAGGGCGACGGCCGGGCCCGGCCGCGCGGCACCGCCTACCTCGGCGCCTTCAGTGAAGACGGCGAGAACGGCGCGCTGGTGCAGGGCGTGGCCGCGGACAGCCCCGCGACCAAGGCGGGGATCCAGGAAGGCGACCTGATCACCAAGGTCGGCACCCGCACGGTGACCGACCGCGCCGACCTCGACGAGGCGGTGAACCGGGCCATCCCCGACGAGAAGGCCAAGGTGACCCTGACGCGGGCCGGGCAGCCCGTCGAGGTCGAGGTCACGTTCGTCGCGCGACCACGCGGCGGACAGGGCGGCTTCGGGCCGGCGGGAACGGAGTCGCAGCCGAGTTCGCAGCCGGGCTCGCAGCCAGGCACGCAGGCCTCCTTGCCGCGGCCGGGCGGACCAGGTCGGCCGGGTGGACCAGGTGGTTTCGGCTCGAGCGGCATGTTCGGCGGCCGTCTCGGCGGCCAGCAGGCGAACGTGCAGGACGCCCAGGGCGAGCAGGGTCACGAGACCGGCGGCGTGTTCCGCTCCGACGACCGCGGCGAGACCTGGAAGCGGATCAACTCGCTGACCGAGCGGCCGTTCTACTACTCGGTGATCGCGGTCGACCCGAGTGACGAGAACTTCATCTACTGCGTCGGCACGTCGCTCTGGCAGAGCACGAACGGCGGGGAGACCTTTCGCGAGATCCAGCGCAACGTGCACGTCGACTTCCACGCGCTGTGGATCGACCCGCACGACGGCGACCATCTGCTCGCCGGTTGCGACGGTGGCGTGAACGTGTCGTGGGATCGCGCGCGCACCTGGGAGACCTACCGCAATCTCAGCGCCGGCCAGTACTACCATGTCGCCGTCAACAACGCGCAGCCGTACCTGACGGCCGGTGGCTTGCAGGACAACGGCACTTGGGTCGTGCCCTCGCGCACCCGCTACTCGGAAGGCATCGGCTGGTCCGATGCGCAGACCGTTTACGGCGGCGACGGCTTCGGCGCCTGTTTCGATCCCGAGGACGACGACGTGCTCTTCTGCACTTCGCAGAACGGCGCGCTCGGCATGATCAACCTGAAGACCGGGGCGCGGCGCAGTGTGCAGCGGCCGCAGGGGGTCGCGCGCTGGAACTGGGACACGCCGTTCTTCCTGTCGCCGCACTCGCCGCGCGTGCTCTACTTCGCCGGCAACAAGGCCTGCCGCTCGCTGAACCGCGGCGCCCGCTCCGAGGCGATCTCCGACGAGCTGTGCCTGACCCCGGGCGGCTCGGCGAGCGCGATGGCCGAGTCGCCGATGCTCCCCGGACTGCTCTACGTGGGCACCGACGACGGCGCCCTGTGGCGCACCAAGGACGCCGGCAAGTCCTGGCAGAAGGTGCACGACAAGCTGCCGACGCCCCCGCGCTATGTCTCGGCGATCCACCCGTCGCGCTTCAAGCAGGACCGCGTCTATGTCGCCTGCGATGGGCATCGCTTCGGCGACTTCCAGCCGCACGTCTACGTCAGCGAGGACGCCGGGGACACCTGGACGTCGCTCGGCGACGACCTGCCGGCCAACATGCCGGTGCACGTCTGCCGCGAGGACAGCACCCGCGAGGACCTGCTCTGGCTCGGCGCCGAGTTCGGCGCGTATGCCTCCTTCGACCGCGGCCAGCACTGGTTGCCCCTGGGCACCGGCCTGCCGACGGTCGCGGTGCGCGACCTCGTGTTCCAGAACCGCGACCAGGACCTGGTTGCCGCCACGCACGGGCGCGGTGTCTGGATCTGCGACATCGCGCCGCTGCGGCAGGTCACCAAGGAGATCCTCGCGAAGAGCGGTCATCTCTTCGCGCCCGAGAACGTGATCCTCTGGCGCATGCGTGGCCGCGGCAGCGTCGGGCACAAGGAGCTCTACTTCCCGAACCCGCCGAACGGGGCGACCTTCTACGTGCACCTGCGGCAACGGCCGGAGAACACCCCGGCGGTCACGATCCACGACGTGACCGGCACCCAGGTCGGCAGCGTGACCGGCCGCAAGATCTCGGGCATGCAGGCAATCGCCTGGACCGCGCCGCGCAACCTCAAGCCCGGCGCCTATGCCGCGCGCTGCAAGATCGGCGAGGAGACGCAGGTGCAGGCCTTCCAGGTCATGGCGGATCCGGCGGACGAAATGGCCAACATCTCCACGAGCGAGGGACGGTGATCGCGATGCGTACGACCATGAACCCCGTGTTGGCTGCGTCCTTGCTGACGGTCACGCTCTTCGCCCAGACCGTCGAACCGCAGGACAAGTCGTTCCTCGACAAGGACTTCTTCGGCCGCATCAAGGCCCGGTCGATCGGCCCGGTGAACTTCGGCGGCCGCATCGTCGATTTCGCGGTCGACGAAGCGCGCCCTTCGACCTTCTACGCGGCCACCGGGAGCGGTGGCATCTGGAAGACCGTGAACAACGGCACGACCTGGGCCCCGGTGTTCGATGCCCAGCCCTACCAGTCGATCGGCGACATCGCGATCGCGCCGTCCGACCCGAAGGTGCTCTACGCGGGCACCGGCGAAGCGAACAACCAGCGCTCGTCCTACTGGGGCAACGGCGTCTACAAGACCGAGGATGCCGGCAAGACCTGGAAGCACACCGGTCTCGCGGGCACCGACCACATCGGCCGCATCGTCGTGCACCCGCGCAATCCGGAGATCGCCTATGTCGCGGCTGCCGGCGCGCTCTACACGCCCAACAGGGAACGCGGCCTCTACCGGACCAAGAACGGCGGCAAGAGCTGGGATCTCGTCAAGTTCATCTCCGAGGACGTCGGGTTCATCGACGTCGCGCTCGACTGGAACGAACCGCAAAACGTCTACGCGGTCAGCTACGAACGCCGCCGGCGCGCCTGGAACATCGATTTCGGCGGGCCCGGGTCCGGTCTCTGGAAGAGCGCGGACGGCGGCGACACCTGGACGCGGGTCGGCGGCGGGCTGCCCACGGGCGAGATCGGCCGGATCGGCATCGACGTCTACCGCAGCAATCCGAAGATCCTGTTCGCGGTGGTCGAGAACCTGAACCCGGCGCCGGCGAACACCGGCGAACAGCGGCCGGTCAGCGACGGCGAGCCCGAAGCGGCGAACATCCGCCGCGACCGCGACCCGTGGCAGGGCGAGCCATGGGACGGGCTCGGCGAAGTGCAGGATCGGGCCCAGGATTCGCGCCGCCGGATCGTCGGGGGCGAGGTCTACCGTTCGGCCGATGCCGGCAAGACCTGGCAGAAGGCCGGCACTGCCGGCGGCTCCCCGGCCTACTACTACGGCCAGGTCCGGGTCGACCCGTTGAACGACCAGCGCGTCTACGTGCTCTCGGTCCCGGCCATGGCCAGTGAGGACGGCGGCAAGACCTGGCGCAACAACCTGCACAACGGCCTGCACGTCGACAACCATGCGCTGTGGATCTCGCCGAAGAACTCGGACCACATGCTGCTCGGCAACGATGGCGGGCTCGCGCTCTCGTACGATCGCGGCAAGCACTGGGACGCGATGAACGACCTGCCGATCGGCCAGTTCTATGCAATCGGCGTGGACATGCAGACCCCGTACCGGATCTATGGCGGCCTGCAGGACAACGGCACCTGGGGCATCCCATCGCGCGCGAGCGTCTCCTCCGGACTGACCCGGGACGATGCGTACCGGATCAACGGCGGGGACGGCTTCTACGTCTGCGTCGATCCGACCGACTCGAACGTGATCTACAGCGAGAGCCAGTTCGGCGGCATGTCGCGGCAGAACCGCGCGACCGGCGAGTTCCGCTCGATCAAGCCGCAGGCCGAGCGCGGTTCTCCTGCGCTGCGCTGGAACTGGATGACACCGATCCTGATCTCGCCGCACGCGCCGCAGACGGTCTACGTCGCCAGCCAGTACATGCATCGCTCGCGCAACCGCGGCAACACCTGGGAGACGATCTCGCCCGATCTGACGACCGCGGACAAGGACAAGCTCAAGGGCAACGTCCCCCACTGCACGATCACCACGATCGACGAGTCGCCGCGCCGGTCCGGCTGGCTCTACGCCGGCACCGACGACGGCCGCGTCTGGTCGACCAAGGACGGCGGCGGGCACTGGACCGAGCTCACGGGCCGCTTCAGCGGCGTGCCGGCGGGCCTGTGGGTCAGCCGCGTGCACTGCTCGCCGCACGAGGCGAACGTGGCCTACGTCGCGTTCACCGGGTATCGCGAGGACCATCGCAAGCCCTATCTCTTCGTCACGGTCGATGCCGGCGAGAGCTGGAAGAGCATCGTGAACAACCTGCCGGAGTCGCCGGTCAACGTCGTGCGGGAACACCCCCGCAACCGCAACGTGCTCTTCGTCGGCCAGGAACACGGCCTGCAGTGCTCGCTGGACGCCGGCGCGGCGTGGCATCCGCTCCACGGTGACATGCCGGCGGTCGCGGTACACGACCTTGTCGTGCATCCACGCGAGATGGACCTCGTCGTCGGCACGCACGGTCGTGGCATCTACGTGTTCGACATCGCCTGCCTCGAAGAAACCGATGCCGCACTCTCGAGCCGGCCGATCTCGGTGTTCAAGCCGCGCGATGGCTGGCTGCTGCGCAACGGCCCGAGTCGCGGCAGCACCGGCGCCCGCAACTGGGTCGCGCGCAACCCGGAACTCGGCGCCGCGTTCAGCTACTTCCTGAACGAAGACGTCGACGGCCAGGTCACGGTCGAAGTGCTGGACGCCGCCGGCAAGGTGCTGTCGACGCAGCGCGGCTCGACCAAGGCTGGCCTGCAGACCGTGGTCTGGAATCCCCGGGGCGGCGGCGGCGGCCGCGGCGGATTCGGCGGCGGCGGTCGTGGCGGCCGTCAGGGTGGTGGCGCTCCCGCGATCGGCGCCGGCCAGTACCTGATGCGGATCACGCACGGCCAGACCAAGGTCGAGCATCCGTTCCGCATCCAGGCGGCGCCCGACTACGCGCCGGGCTTTGGCTTTGGCGAGGACGTCTCGGACGCGGCGACCGGAGACGGCTCGGAGCCGCAGCACCGCGAGCGCTGAGCAGGCGCGCGGTCCCGCGAAAACCGCCCGACCCCGCCCCGAGCGGAGGATGATGCCGGGGAGGGGCCGGGACGAGCTTCCGGATACGCCCGCACGATAACTCGCCTCTCTGGATTTGGAAGGGGCGCGGCCTGGCCTCGCCGGTGGTCGCTCTACCCCACGGCCATGCGCCCACACACCAGAGCCTCGCCAGCGGGCTCCGCGCCACCGACGATGCTCGCTGTCCCTGTCCCCGGCCGTCCATGCCCAGTGCCCACCCACCCAACCCCAGCGAGCGCACGCCCGGCGTCGGCCGCCTCGCGCTGGCCGGCTTGCTGTTCTGGACCCTGCTCGGCCTGATCCTCGGCATCAACCAGAACCTGGTCGCACCACCCCAGGGCGTCGCGTTCTGGACCGCCGTTCGCAACCAGACCCTGGCCGGATGGCTACCGCACGCTCTCGACACGGTCGTGCTGTTCCTCGCGGCCCGGCGGCTGCCGTTGCACCCGGGACGGCGCCTGCGTCACGGGCTCCTCCTCGGCCTGATCCTCACCGGCGTGGCCGCGGTCAACCTCTTGTTCCAGGCCGGCGTCGAACTCTGGCTCTACCCAGCCGGAATGCGCAAGAGCCCCGCCTTCGACCAGGGCTTCCTCGCGATCTACGTGCTCGTGCTGCAGCGCAACTTCTTCTGGACGCTGGCCTTCGACGGCGGGATCGCCGGCGTGGCCTACGCCTTCGCCTCGGCCTGGCGGCTGCGCCAGCGCGAATCCGAGGCCGCGGAGCTCCGGCGCGAACTGGTCGAGGCGCAGTTGCAGACGCTGAAGATGCAGATGCAGCCGCACTTCCTGTTCAACACCCTGCACGCGATCGGCGTGACGACGCGGCGCGACCCCGAGGAGGCGAACCGCATGGTCTCCCTGCTCGGCGATCTGCTGCGCCTGTCGCTGCAGACCGGCGAGACCCAGGTGGTGCCCCTGCGCACCGAACTCGAGTTCCTGCGCCCCTACCTCGAGATCCAGCGGATCCGCTTCCAGGATCGGCTGCAGATCAGCGTCCAGATCCCGTCCGAAACGCTCGACCTGCCGGTTCCCAGCCTCGTGCTGCAACCGCTGGTCGAGAACGCGATCCGGCACGGCGTCGAAGCCCGTTCGGGCCAAGGCAAGGTCGCGATCTCGGCGCGCCGGGACGGGCCGATGCTGGTCCTGGAGGTCCGTGACGACGGAATCGGCCTGGGGAACGGCCACGATGGCACGAATCGCGAAGGCGTTGGCCTCGGCAACACGCGCGCCCGGCTCGAGAAGCTCTACGGACCGCGCCAGGAGTTGCGGCTGATGCCGGGCGAATCCGGCGGCGCCCGCGTGGTCCTCCGGGTGCCTGCCACTGTCCCTGATCCCGACCGCAACGATGCAAGAGGCCAAGAAGATCAGCGCCCTGATCGTCGATGACGAACCGCTCGTCCGTCAGGGCATCCGCGACTACCTGAGCTCGGTTGCCGACATCGACGTGGTCGGCGAGGCCCGGGATGGCCTCGAGGCCCTCGAGCGGATCGATGCCGCCAACCCCGAGCTGCTCTTCCTGGACGTGCAGATGCCCGAGGTCGACGGTTTCGAGGTCCTGCGGCGGATCGGCAGGGATCCGCTGCCGGTCGTCGTGTTCGTGACCGCCTACGAGAAATACGCGCTGCAGGCGTTCGCAGCGCATGCGATCGACTACCTGCTGAAGCCCTTCGACCGCATGCGCTTCCTCGCCGCCCTCGAGCGCGCGCGCGAGCAGGTGCGCCTGCTGCGCACCGGCTCGCCGGCGGCCGGCGGCGTCGCTGGCCTGCTCGGCCAGCTGCAGGCCGAGCCGCGCCGCGTCGACCGCTTCGTGGTCAAGCACGCCGGGCGCCTGCTGCTGATCCCGGTCGCCGAGGTGCAATGGGTCGAAGCCGCGGGCAACTACGTGCACCTGCACACCAAGGACGGGCAGTACCTGATCCGCGAGACCGTCGGCAAGCTGCAGGAGCAGCTCGACCCCCGCGAGTTCGTCCGGATCCACCGTTCGACGATCGTGCGCCTCTCGGCCGTCAAGGAGCTAGAGCGCCTCTTCGCCGGCGACTTCCTGGTCCGCCTGGCCGGCGGCAAGGAGCTCACGCTGTCGCGCAACTACCGCCGGGACTTCGAGACCGTGCTCGGGCGCGAACTCTGACGTTCAGGTCTGCAGCAGCGCTTCCTGCACGTGTGCCATCACGTGGATCCGCACCAGCGCGATCTCCTTGTCCTCGTCCGTGGCCTCGGCCGGATCGAGCTCCATGTCGCTCGCGGAGAGGCCGTGGCGCGCGAAGAGCGTCAGCCGGGCGGCATTCAGGCTCTGCAGCCATGCCTGCTCGTGCGACTTCGCGATCCAGAGCCGGTAGTGCCGCGAGCCGGCGTGCTCGAGCGACTCCAGGTCCTTGCTGACCAGCGCCTGACGCGTCGCGAACAACGCCTCGAGCTCGGGGGCGCCGTAGCGCTGCCAGTGGGCCTGCTCCTCGGGATCCTCGTAGACGTCGGGGAAGAGACGGCGGCGCACGGCGTCCTCGTCGAGCGCCAGCCACTCGGGCAGCCGCAGCAGGGTCTCGGCGTAGAGCGGCGTCAGGCGATCCAGGCAGATCGAGCCGTCCGGATCGCGACGCACGAGCACGCGCTCAGTCCTCGACCCGCTCGAGGGTCGCCTGCAGGTGGTAGGCCTGCAGCTTGCCGACGTAGAACTCCGCCTTCTCGCGCCCACCGGTCCAGACCACGGAGCGGCCCTTCTGGTGCACTTCGAGCATCAGCTGCTGTGCCTTGGTCTCGGCATAGCCGAAGACCTCCCGGAACACCTTCGTGACGTAGCTCATCAGGGTGACCGGGTCGTCGTGCACCACGACGTTCCAGGGCCGGTCGAGCCGGGTGACCGTCGCCGTGTCCGTGTCCTCGTGAGTCTCGATCGCGAGCCTCGCCCGCGGCATGGGGATCGGCGTCCGGCTCATCGCGCGGCCTCGTGGCTACGCCGGAACGGGTTCATTTGGGCAGTCCAGCGATCACCAGCGTGTCCGTGCCGAAGAGCGGCACGAGCAGGCGGTCGCGCTTGCGGTCGTAGCCGAGGTCCGCCGGCTGCGGCAGGTCGGCGAGCAGGACTTCCACCTGCGCCTCCTTGCCGCTGCCGCGCACGCGGTAGACACAGCTGCCACCCCAACTCGTGATCCACCAGGAGCCGTCGCTGGCCCGTTCGAGGCCGTCGAGCTGGCCTTTCGGCAGCGTCACGACGGTGGCCGCGTCGGCCTTGCCGAAGCCGAGGTGCAGCTTGCCACCCTCCCAGGTCACGGCCGCGCAGGTCCCGCCGCTCACGCAGAGCCCGTTCGGCTTCAGGCCCGCCGCACGGACCACGAGTTGTGGCTTGAAGTCCTTGCCGATCCGGTAGATCGCGTCCGTGCCGGAGTCCCCGAACTGGGCGTTGAGTCCCGTGTCGCTCACATAGACCTCTCCATCCGGCGTGGCGCAGAGGTCGTTCAGGAACGAAGCGCCCGGGATCTCGATCGTGCGCAGGGCCTGCCGGGTCTTCTTGGCGAACACGCGCACCACCTGGATGTCGGCCACCCACAACTCGTCGCCGACCAGGGCCATGCCCTTGGGTGCGTGCAGCGTGATCGCCGGGCTCGCTCCCGAGATCCACTCGAGCTCGAGCACCTTGCCCGCCGCCGAGAGCTTCGCGACGAACCCGTTGTCGTCCTCCGCGGTAGGGTGCCCGTGGATGTTCGAGACGTAGTAGACGTCGTCCTGTGGGTCCCAGAGCGCCGACTCGGGCGTCTTCAGTCCGACTCCCGCGATCGTGATCCGGGACTCTGCCGGGCGGGAAGCCGCAGCCGGTTCCTGGCCGCGCGGGGGAACCACGAAGATGAGCGCGAACGAACCACACAAGAGCGCAGGGTGCATCGGATCCTCGCCGGTAGGATAGCCGGGGACGAGGAGTCTGCGTCACGGGAGGCGCCGCGTCCGAGCTGTGAATCCTCGCTCGGGTTCGATCGGGCGAAACGGCAGCAAGTTTGGATGACTTGCAGAGTTTCGAGCGGAAGAAGCCGAGCGAGAAGGCGCGGCTCCGACGCGATCGATTCCCGTGAAGCAGGCTCCTAGACTCCCGCGCCCCTTGGCGCAAGTTCCGACCCTCCCGCCTGGCCTGTGCGTCCTCGCCGCCGCCGCACTGTTCTCGACCGGCGGGGCGGTGATCAAGGGCATCCAGCTCACGGGCTCGCAGCGCGCGAGCCTGCGCTCGGCGATCGCCGCCGTGGCGCTGCTGTGCGTGTTGCCGGCAGCACGCCGTGCCTGGCCCTCGGCCAGGGTCCTGCTGGTTGCCTGCGGCTATGCCGGCACGCTGGTCTCGTTCGTGCTCGCGAACACCTACGCCAGTGCCGCCACCGCGATCTTCGGCCAGAGCGTGGCCCCGCTCTACCTGCTGCTGCTGGCGCCCTGGCTGCTCGCGGAGCGCGTGTGCGCCCGCGATCTCTGGTTGATCGCTGCGCTGCTCGCGGGGCTGTCGCTGCTGGCCCTCGACGACCCGGCACCCACCCTCACCGCATCGGACCCCGGTCTGGGCCTCGTGTGTGCCCTCGCCTCGTCGCTCGGTTGGGCGCTGACGATGCTCGGCCTGCGCTGGCTGGCCCGCGCCGGGGACACCGGCGCCAGGACCGCGTCGGCGCAGGCCCTGGTGTGCGGCAACGCGATCGCCTGCCTGGCCACGCTGCCGTGGGCCATCCCGATCCCGGCCCTGAACACCCGGGACCTGCTGCTGCTCGCCTACCTCGGCGTGTTCCAGATCGGACTTGCCTACGCGCTGTTGACGCTCGGACTCGCGCGCATGCGGACGATCGCCGCGTCGCTGTTGCTGCTGCTCGAACCCGCCCTGAGCCCGCTCTGGGCCTGGCTCGCGCACGGCGAGCGGCCCGGTCCCTACACGCTCGCGGCCGGCGGCACGATCCTGCTCGCGACCGGAGTGCATCTCTGCAGCCAGCGCGCGCCGAGCAGCGCGAGCCCGCAGCCGCCGGCTCCGGCGAGCACGTCCGACACGTAGTGGTAGCAGAGCGCGACCGTCGCATAGACGATCAGGAGCACGCACGGCAGCAACGCCCAGAACACGCCCCGGGCGTGCCGCCAGGCCAGCCACAGGCTCAACAGCGAGAGCATCGTGTGCCCGCTCGGGAAGCAGTCCCAGTGGTTCGCTTCGGCCACGGCGATGAAGGCCCGGACGGGCTCGGTGAGGGCGAGGCCTGCGTACGGCTGTTCCCACAAGCCCAGGCGATTGGGGCCCAGCGTCGGCCACAGCAGGTAACCCAGGTAGCTCGTCTGGAAGCCGAACGCGACCGCGACCAGCGCCGCGTCGAAGTTGCGGCCGTCGCGCCGCGCCGCGATGCCGAGCAGGGCCGCCACCGGCACGAGGTAGAAGCCCACGTAGCAGACGTGCAGCACCTCGGTGAACAGAGGCCACAGGGTCCGATGCAACATGGGGATCGGATCGTCACCGACGAGCCGGCGATCCCAGGAGATCCAGCACCACTCGTAGGGCTCGGGATGCACCATCGGCAGCACCCAGCCGATGGCGCTGAACACCGCCGGCAGACCGATCGCGGTGAACGCCGACCAGACGACGCGGGAGCCGGCGCAGCACCTGCCGAGCAGGGCCGCGAGCAGCGCGAGGCCCAGGTGCAGCAGCACGAAACGGCCGAGCCGCAACGCCGGGTCGGCCGTGGCGAGCCCTCCCCAGAGCACGAGCGCGGCAGCAGTCAGCGGGTACCAGATCCAGAGCTTCGCGATCAGGGGCACGGCGGCCGCGGATCGTAACGGCTTCAGTCCGCGGTCCCGACGACCGTCGGCGCTTCCTTGCTCGGCGTGATCTCCTTGGTCGTGCTCTCCGTGCCGTCGAAGCTCAACAGCCGGCCTTTGCCCCCTTCGCGCGTCTCGACGTGCACCGGCCGCTTCCACAACGCATGCACGTTGCGCAGCGTCTTCTGCGCGGCCTCGAACTCCAGGTCGGCGCCGGACCAGTCGTGCAGCAGGTAGAGCTCGCCGCGGTTCATGTAGTTGGCGTCGACGACGTAGAGGATCGGCTGGCCGAAGTTGGTCAGGGCGTTGAGCAGCGACTCCTTCACCTTGCGCCAGTCGCGGTCGGCCACCTCGTAGCGGTTCGTCGCCTGGTTGTAGCCGTAGACGTAGAGCTTCTGCGCGGCCGCGAACTCCTCGTTCACGAACTCGTCGACGAACGACACGTCGTTGTAGATCTTGCGGACCTCGAACACCTTCTGCTTGCCGAGGCCGACGTTCCGGTTCCACGCCCGTCGCGTGTCGGAATCCTCGCAAGCCTCGTACTCGGCGCCGAACTTGCCGCGGTTCCAGCGCTCCTCGATGTCGCGGAACAGCTCGACGCCGAGCTTGTACGGGTTGATCTGCCCCGGCGCGGTCGCGAGCGTGCCGGAGTGCGCGTCCGCGTAGTTGATGATCTCCGACGCGTCGAGCATGTGCCTGGTCATGATCTGGCTGTGCCAGAACACGGCCCAGCCCTCGTTCATGATCTTGGTCATCCCCTGCGGCGCGAAGTAGTAGGCCTCCTCGCGCAGCATCGCGAGCACGTCCTGTTCCCAGAGCGCGAGCGGCGCGTGGTCGAGAAGGAACTTCAGCACGTCGCGCGCCGGCCGCGGCGGGAAGCGCTGCTCCTGCGCGCGCTCCTTGATGCCCTGCTTCTTCTGCCGTTCGAGGTAGGCCGGCGGGTTGATGTAGCGGTCCATGTAGTCCTTGGCCGCCAGCTTGAACACCGCCGCCGGCTCGGACGCGGGCGCTTCCTCCTTCTTCGGCTTGCCGTCACGCCGGATGAACGGCGCGTGCACGTCGATCAGGTTGTCGAGCGAGAGCACGATGTCGACGAAGTTCTCGACGTTCTCGACCCCGTGCCGATCCATGTAGTGGCGGACCTTCGTCGCATGGTTCGCCATCACGTCCATCATCTTGCGCGAGGTCTTGCTGAACCACAGGTTGTTCTTGAAGAAGTCGCAGTGGCCGTAGACGTGCGCCATCACCAGCTTCTGCTCGGTGATGGAGTTGCTGCGCATCAAGTAGGCGTAGCAAGGATCGTTGTTGATGACGAGTTCGTAGATCTTCGACAAGCCGTAGGAGTACGACTTGCTGAGCTGCTCGTATTCCATGCCGAAGCGCCAGTGCGGGTAGCGCGTCGGGAAGCCGCCATAGCTGGCGACCATGTTGAGTTCGTCGTA
>CAZSKV010000767.1:0-13958 GCA_964607495.1 uncultured candidatus Brocadiaceae bacterium | reverse complement strand
GTGGTGCTCGGCGACTCCAAGTCCATCTGGGGCAGCCTTGGTCTCCCATTCGACATGGGCCCGATGGGGATGCCGGGCTGCACGCTCTACACGAACCCGCTCGTGCTCTTCCCGCTGCAGAACGTCGGCGGCACCGCCACGTGGACGCTCCCGCTCCCCCTCGTGCCCAGCCTTGCCGGCCTGTCGGTCTACGCCCAGGGTGGCGTCACCAGCCCCGGCACGAACCCGCTCGGCCTCGTGATGAGCAACGCGGCCGAGCTGAAGCTCGGCGAGAAGTGACCGGATCGCGCGCTGCCTGCCCGTCGGAATGCGACCCTGACCGCGGCTGCACAGGACTCGGAGGCGGCTCGCGTTACGGATGCCAACAAGGGAGGTGAGAACCGGAGTCCCGGACTGCACCATGCTGGCACGAAGCTGGAATCCATGGAGAGAGCGAAGCCGAGGTCCACGGGCCTCCTGACTCGCCGTCCACCCGAGAAGCCCGGGCACGGTTCGAGGGGGGCTCGGTGGCTGCAACCTTGCTTCTTCGACCCGGTCGAGTAACCAAGCTCTCCCAATGCACGGATCGATCCCGCATGCGGGCTCGCGCCTCGGCCTCGCCGCGCTGGTGTTCGTGGCCGGCATCCTGGCCTACCTGCCGTGGGCGCACTTGCCGTTGGGCCTCTGCGAGTTCAACGCCGGCGGCTACTTCGGTCCCTTCGCGCGCTCGTTCTCCCACTTCGGCTTCGGCGAATTGCGTGGCATCCCGCTGCCTGGGCACGCGGCCCATCTGCCGGAGGCTGCCGGCGAGCCCTACCTGAACCACCCTCCGGGGACGGCGTGGCTGCTCGCCGCGTTCGGCAGCAGCGAGGCGGCGCTGCGGGCGCCGACACTGGTCGGGCATGCGCTCGCGGCGGTGTTCCTCTGCCTGATCTGCGCGCGTTGCTTCACGCGCGGGGTCGCATTGGTCGCCGGCCTGACCTGGCTCGCGGTGCCCGCTGCCGCGCTCTACAGCCAGGTCAGCTACGAGGCCGTGGTGATGCCGCTCGGCCTCGGGCTCTGGTGGGCGACGCTCGCGGCCGCCACCGCGGAGCCGCGCGCGCGCCCGGGCTGGCGGGTGTTGCAGGGGACGTTCGCGCTGCTCGGCATCTGGGCCGACTGGTTCTTCGTGTTCTATGCGACGTCGCTCGTGCTGCTGGTGCTGCGCCGGTCCTGGCGTGAGACGATCGCGGGTCTGTGGGCACCCGCGCTCGGCGGCGCGCTCGGCCTCGGGCTGCTGGTGGTCTGGGTGCAGTGGGCGCTCGGCGCAGCCTTCGTCCCGGAGTCGCTGCGGGCGCTCGGCTGGAAGGCCCTGCTGGTGCAGAACACCGCCGGCGTGGTCGACGCGGCGACCTTCTGCCGCGAGAGTTTCCGCCGGCTCGTCGAGGGCTACGGGCTCGTGCTGCCGCTCGGGGCACTCCTGGGCCTCGTGCCGCTGTTCCGGCGCGCGCCGCGCCTGGGCTGCGCGCTCCTCGTGCTCGGTCTGCAGGGCCCGTGCCTGTTCCCGTTCCACGCGCATGGGCATGTGATCCACTGGGCCGCGCTCGGCCCCTTCTGCGTGGCTGCGGTCGCGGCGCTCGCGCACCAGGGCGGTCGCCTGGGTCTCGCGTTGCAGGTCGTGGTGTTGCTCGCCTGTGCGGTCGTGACCGGGAAGCAGATGGCCTCCGACCGTGTGCCGCTGCAGAAGCAACTGGGTGCGACCATGACGCAGGCGACGCAGACCGGCGGCGCAGCGCAGGCCGCGGTCTTCTGCTCGGCCCCGGTCTATGGCTACTACCTGGGCTCCCCGGCCGCCTATGGAGTGCCGATCGTGACGCCAGCCGAACTCGAAGCACTGCGGGCGCAGGCGCCCGCGGGCGCGACCGTGCGCTACCTCTGGCTGCGCTGCGGCGGCACGTTGCAACGGGAATGGCCGACGCTCGGCGACTCCGCGCCACTCGCGCAGTACCTGGAACCGTTCGCCAAGACCCGCGTGCCCGAGCTCGAGCAGACCTGGTGGCTGGCCGGACGCTGGCGCGACCTGGTCGTGCGCGAAGCGTGGCTCGTGACCCTCTCGCGCTGACGGCGCGGTCGCCGCGGCGTCACACCGGCACCACCTTGCCGTGGCGCACGTAGAAGAGCAGGAGCCGCGGCCGTTGCTGCAACCCGAGCGCTGCCAGCAGGGCGTCGGCATAGGCGCCGAGCTGGCTCGCATGAGCTCTCGGCGCGATCTCCAGGTCGGTCTTGTAGTCGACGATCGTCCACGCCCCGGTGGCGTCGGCGTAGGCCAGGTCCAGGACGCCGGCGCGCCCGGCGTGGTAGACGGGCACCTCGCGCAGGCACGGGTTCGCGGCGGCCGCCTCGCGACGCAGGGTCGAGACGTGGAAGGCGCTCGCGAGCGTCTGCAGGGCTGCGAGGTCGACCCCTGCCTGTGCAGCCACCGCGGCCAGCAGCGTGGCATCGGGCGCGTCGCGCTCCAGCGCGACGCAGGCCAGGTACTCGTGGATCGCGGTGCCCAGCGCGATCGCGGCGGGATCGAGCGGCCGCCGCGCTGCCGCGGGTGCCGGCGCGGGCTCCGGAATCTGCGGCAACGCCTGCATTGCGGCATACACCGGTGCGGGAGCGAATGCCTGCTCTTCGCCGCGTGCGGACCTCACCTCGAGCTGCGCAAGGACCACCAGGGGTTCCACCGTGGCGCCGGCAGCGCGCAGGTCGCGCTGCCAGACCGCCTTGGCGTCGTCCTTCACGGTGTCGAAGAGCACGAGCCGCTCCTTGGCGCGTGTGGTGGCGACATAGAAGAGCCGGCGCTGCTCGGCCTCGTCCTGGCGCTGGCGTTCGGCCTCGAGCCATGCGCAGGCCAGGTTCTTCGCCGAACCCAGGCGCAGCGCGAGGCACTCCTGCAGCTCCGTGGTGAACATCCGCTCGACGACGGCGCGCACGCCCGGGCCGCCGGGCGCGTTCTGCGGGCGCGCGATGTCGGGCAGCAGCACGACCGGGAACTCGAGGCCCTTGGCCTTGTGTACGGTCAACACGCGCACGGCCTGCAGCGAGGCGTCGAAGAGCGGGCTCTCCTCGTCGTCGGTCGGGCGCAGGTTGCGTCGCAGCAGGAACCCGGCAGCGGTCTCCAGGTCGAGCGGCGCCGCGGCCACGAGCCGGGCCACGAGCCGCTCGAGGTTCGCGAGGCGTTGCGCGCCTTCGAACCCCGCGGCCTCGCTCTCGCGCAGCTCCTGGCCGAGCACGAGGCGCGTGAGCGCGGCTTCGCACGGCAGGGCCTGCACTTCGGACCACAACGCATGCAGCCGGCGCAAGGTCTCCGCCACCGGACCCGGCGCCGCGGCTGGCAGCCGGAAGTCGAGCGAGTGGCCGGCCTGGCGCCAGGCGTGGATCTCCGCGTCGGTCACGCCGCCGAGCGCCGAGCGCAACACGCCGAGCACGGCCACCGGATCGTGCGGGCAGGCCATGGCCTGCACGAGCGCGGTTGCGGTCACGACCTCGTGCCGGTCGTAGAAGCGCCGGCTGCCTTCGAGCACGTACGGGATGCGCGCCGCGCGCAGCGGCCGCAGCAGCCACGCGAGGTCCACGGCCGCGCGCAGCAGCACCGCGATGTCGCCGAACGGCACGCCCTGCGCATGCAGCTCCTGCAGCGCACACACGACCGCCTGGCCCTCCTGGTCGCGGCGCGCGCCGGCGCTGAGGTCCCCGCAGTCCGGCAGCCGGCGGATCTCGACGCCCGCCGCCGGACTCGGCGCGCGCGTCGCCTCGAGCGGTGTGTAGCCCCATTGGTAGGGGGGTGCCTGCGCGAGGCTCTTGGCGCAGACGGTGTTCGTGAACTCCAGGATCGGTGGTCGCGAGCGGAAGTTCGCCGCCAGCGTCAGCTCGATGCCGCCTTGCGCCACCACCTGCTGCACGGTGCGCGCATAGGCCGCGACATCGGCGCGCCGGAAGCGGTAGATGCTCTGCTTGGCGTCGCCGACGAGGAAGAGGACCCCGGGCCGCAACGGCAGCGCGAGCGGCGTCTCGACCCGGCCGGCACAAGGCTGCGCCGCCAGCAGGAACACGATGTCGTACTGCAGCGGATCGGTGTCCTGGAACTCGTCGACGAGCAGGGCGCAGAGCTCGCGGCCGGCGGCTTCGCGCAGAGCAGGTTCAGCCTGGAGCCGTTCGCGCGCGAGCAGCAGCAGGTCCTGGAAGGCCACCTCGCCGCGCTGCTCGCGTTCGCGGCGGTGCGCGCGCACGAAGGGGCGCACGAAGTCGAGCACGCGCTCGAGCGCCGCCGGGTGCACGCCAGCGAAGGGACGCAGGTCGCGCCGGATCGTCTCGAGCTCGGCGGTCGCACGGTCCGCGAGCTCGCCTCCGAGCTCGCGCTTGCCGGCCGCCGGCGTGGCTTCGGGAACCGCAGGCACCAGCGAACCATCGCCGCGGAGCAGCGCGTTGCAGCACGCGAGACAGGCCTCCACGGCCGCGCGGAACGCCGCGCGCGCGCCCGGCAGTTCGGCCAGCAGTTGGGTGAGGCGGTCGCGCCGCAGGGACACGAACTCCAGGGCCACGCGCGCATCCGGCGGGCTTTCCGCGTCCGGCACGGCGAGCATCCGCCAGGCGAACTCCGCCAGATGCTCCAGGTCGCCATGCTGCATCGCCGCCGCCAGGGCGGTCTCGGTCTGTGCGCCCACATGGGCGAGGAACGCGCGATCGAACGCCTCCCGTGTGGCCTGCACCTCACCGAGCACGAGGGCCGGCGGCAGATCGAGCTGCCGCGCGTGCTGCTGCAGGAAGCGCAGGCAGAAGCCGTGGAAGGTCGAGATCCGGAACCGATCCGCATTCGCGAGATGCTCGGCGGCCGCACGCCGGTGCTCGGGACCTATGTTGATCGCTTCGAGTATGGCCCGGTCGCTGGCTTCGATCTCCTCGCCGCCGAGGAAGCGTGGCACCGCACGCAGCAGCCGGACCAGCCGTTCGCGCATCTCGGCGGCGGCGTTCTCGGTGAACGTCACCGCGAGGACCGTCCCGACCTCCATGTGCTCGCGCAGCAGCGCGGCCGCGAAGCGGCCGACGAGCAGCGAAGTCTTGCCCGTGCCCGCACCGGCACTGACCACGAGGTTGTGCCGGAAGTCCGTCACCGCGGTCCGGCGCGCGTCACGGTCGGAGAGGCTCATCCTCGCGGCCCCTTGGACCTGGCCCTGGCCGCCTCGTCGAGGCCGAGGTAGGCGGCCGCCTGCGGCGCGCGCGCCACGCGCTCGCGGCTCGGCGGATGCAGGCGCCGGCACGCGATGCGGAACTCGCACCACTCGCAGTCCCCCTGCTCGGGATTGCGCGGATAGAAGCCGGTCGCGCGCAGCTGCGCGAGCACCTGCATGGTCGTGGCGAAACGCTTCGCCTCTTCGCCGGTCAGCAGTGGCCGCGCATCGATCGAGTGGAACGACC
The DNA here is from genome assembly GCA_964607495.1 of uncultured candidatus Brocadiaceae bacterium. Classification (GTDB taxonomy): domain Bacteria; phylum Planctomycetota; class UBA1135; order UBA1135; family UBA2386; genus CAZSKV01. The sequence continues at coordinate 8,540 of CAZSKV010000767.1, read as the reverse complement.
CGGTCCCGGTGTCCTCCCCCGGTCGCACGATCTGCACCTCGAGTTCGTCCACGTGCGCGGCCCCGGCGAGATGCGCGTAGAGCAGCAGCTGGCAGTGCTGGCCCGACAGGATCGGGCGCTGCTTGACGCGGTCGATCCCGGTGCCCCCGGTCTTGAAGTCGACGATCCGCAACTGGCCGCCCGGCAGCAGGTCGATGCGATCGATGCGCCCCCGCAACGGCATCGCGAGGTGCCCCTCCAGCTTGCGCTCCACGTCACGCGGACGACTGCCATCCGTCCGCATCCGCGCGAGATCGGTATCGATCGCCGCAGCGAGTGCCTTCTGCCACTGCGCTGCGACCACCCGGAACACCGCCGGAAACTCGCGCCGCAACGCGCTCGCGTCGGCGGCGAGCTCGGCCTCGAACTGGCTTGCGGCGTCTCGCTGCAGCCGCGCGCCGAGATCCTCCGGCAGGGGATCGGCGGCGAACTCGGCGAGGTGCGCCCGGTACGCCGCCTCGAGCGCCTTGTGCACCATCCGTCCGATCCGGTCGCGCGGCAGGGCGGCAGGATCGGGTTCGGGCTCTAGCGGCTCGATGCCGCAGGGGTGCCGCCACAGCCAGGCCTCCGCGCAGCGCGCGAGCTCCTCGACCTCGGTCACGTTCAGGGCCTCGCGCGCATCCGGCGTGCCGATCCAGCCGTCGTGGCCGAGGTGCGTGCTCGTGAAGTCCTCGAGCCGGCGCGCGCGGGCGAGCCACGGCGCGGCACCAGGCAGGTCGCTGCCGCGCAGCAGCAGCAACGTGCGGCCGAGGTCGGGCGCGCACAGACCCGAGATCACGCGCAGCGTCGCGAGGCTCTCGGGATGGGCCGGCTCGGCCACGAGTGCCGGCAGCCGGTCCGCCAGCTCTTCGAGCAGCAACGACGGGCCGGTCTCGCGATCCTGCATGTCGGCGCGCGCGAACGAGAGGATCGTCGACCGGGTCGCGTGCGCGAGCAGCTGTTCGAGGAGGCCCCGCTCGCGTGCGCGGGCGCTCTCGGCGCACGCCATGCCGGCGAAAGCCCTGCGGTCGGGATCGCGCAGGAACAGCTCGCTCGGCCCCGGCCCCGGCAGGAACGCGGCGGACATGCCGAGCACGTGCAGATGCTCGGTGGCATGGGCCAGCGCCTGCTCGTGCTCGAGCACCTGCACCGCGTCCGCATGCCCGCTGCCGAGCTCGAGGCCACGGTTGCCGAGCATCCGTTCGAGCTCCGCGCAGAACGCGGCGTCGTCGAGCGCTTCGACGCGCTCGTAGGCGGCAAGCACGTCGAGGCAGGCGCCAAGCCGCTCGGCCGCGCGACCATCGCGCTGCGCCGGGTCCGGGTCGCGGAGCCATGACTCCAGGAACGCGAGCAGGCGCGCGCTCCGAGTGCCGGCGGCGGGCAGGGGCGGCACGGCGGCGGCGAACTCACCGGCTGCGGCGCCGCGGTGCTTCCAGCCGTGGCGGCGCGAGTCCCGATCGAAGGCTTCGATCCGGGCGGGCTCGAGCGGCGTGCGCCGGTGCGGCGAGCCGAGCAGGGCCAGCCAGTCGCGGCGGCTCGCCTCGCCGAAGAAGACCCGCGCGGCGTGCACGCACAGGGCGCCACGTGGTTCCTGGGCGAGCGGGGTCTGCGCCTCGGAGGCGAACGGTACGCCTTCGGCCGCGAATGCGGCGCGCAGGTGCGGCACGTACGGGCCCAGCGCAGGCGCGGCGACGGCCATCCGTGAGAAGGCCACGCCGGCGCGATGCGCCTGCATGCAGCCATGTGCGGCCAGCCGCAGCTCGTGCTGGATGGTCGCCGCGGAGCGCAGCGCGAGCTGGGGCTGGCTCGCCGGCGCCTGCCAGCGCGCGATCTGCGCGCCGAGCGCGGCCAGGCGCGCGAGCAGGAGCTCGATGGCACCGTCGAGTCCAGCGCCCTCGACCACGAGGATGCGCGGCCACCCGCCGCGCGGGGTCGCGAGCCCCATCGCGGCCTGCACGAGCTGGGAACGCGTCGCCGCGCCAGTTGGTTCGAACCGCGTCGCGAGTTGCGCCAGCAGCTCGCCCTCCGCCGAGAGCTCGGCGCCGGCGCGACGCCCGCCGCTGTCCTGGATCTCCTGCAAGGTCCGCAGCAGGTGCTCGAGTGCCTGTGGAAAGCGGCGTGCGTAGCGCGCGAACGGCGCGTCGACCGCATCGAGGTGCGAGCGCAGTGCCGACCGCAGCAGCAGCGGGTCGGGTGCGGGGGCCGCGACCGGGTTGCCGGTCAGACGCAGCAGCAGCCGCGCGAGGTCGGAACCGGTGCCGAAGTGCACGCCGAGGAGCCCGGGCGTCGTCGGCGCGAGCTCGTGCCGCAGGGCGCGCGCGGCGGCACGCGTCGGCGCCAGCACGAACGCCGCCGTGCCGCGTGCAGGCAGCTGCGCCTGCAACCACGTCGGCAGCGGGTGTGGGGGAGACATCGCGGTCGCATGAATCTCGTGACTCGGGTCGACGCAGTCGAAGAAAAACCGAGCCGCCGTGGCCCGGCCGCACGTATCGCCGCGGCAACCAGGACCGACTCCATGCGCACCGTGCATCCGTGGCACTTCCTTTCCGTGGCAGGCATCGCGCTGCTCTCCGCCTGCGGCGGGGGCGGGGGCGGGCCGGCCTCCAGCGGCCTCGATGGCGGGACGCTGACTCCCCGCACCACCCCGCTCAGCGCCGAGGAAGCGCGCTACTTCGTGCAGCGCACGTGCTTCGGCGGCGAGGCCCAGGTGCAGGAGGTACTGCGCGACGGCCTCGAGGCGACGCTCGACCGCTGGCTCGCGATGCCCGAGGACCCGGTGCTCGAAGCCCAGGCCCTGTTGCAGATCGAGAACCCGGAAGAGCCGCGCACGGACGAGCTCGCGCGCTGGTGGTTGTGGCTGCAGCTGCGCAGCCGGAATCCGCTGCAGGAGAGCCTCGCGTTCTTCTGGCACGACCACTTCGCGACCAGCCAGCTCGTGCTGCGCAAGGGCGCGTTGCGGTTCTTCCGCGACCATGTCGGCATGCTGCGGCGCTTCGCCGCCGGCAACCTGCGCGACTTCCTGCACGCGATCACCGTGGACCCCGCAATGCTGGTCTGGTTGAACGGCGTCGACAGCACCAAGCAGCTGCCGAACGAGAACTTCGCGCGGGAGTTCTGGGAAGTGTTCAGCCTCGGTCGCGACAACGGCTACACGCAGCGTGACGTCGAGGAAGCGGCCCGGGCGTTCACTGGCTACCGGCTGGTCGAGGACGGCAAGACCGGGCGTGCGTTCATCGTCTGGGACGAAACCCGGCACGACCATGGCGCCAAGACGATCCTCGGCGAGACCGGCGACTTCGGTTATCGCGAGGTCGTCGAGCTCACGCTGCAGCGCGGGCAGGTCGCGGAGTTCATCGCGCGCAGACTCTTCAGCTACTACTGCCACACCGAACCCTCGGCGGCGATCGTCGCCGAGCTCGCGCGCCTCCTGCGCGAGCACCGCTACGAACTGCGGCCCGTGCTCAAGACGATCCTGCGCGCCCAGGCGATGTTCTCGCCGCGTGCCCGCCAGGGGCTCGTCAAGAGCCCACTCGAGTACGTGGTCGGGTTCATGCGCGCGACGGGCTTCGAGGCGCCCATGCCCGAGGTGTACGACACGTTGCTCGCGCTCGGCCAGGTGCCGACGCTGCCACCCTCGGTGTTCGGGTGGCCCGAGGGCAGGAACTGGCTCGGCACCCAGGCGGTCATGGCCCGCGGTGACGCGCTGCACACTGCGCTCGTGAATCGCGGCCAACAGGAGACGCTCGGCGTGAGCCTCTACGCGCTGCTGCCCGAGACCGGCCGGCGCAGCGCCGGCGAGGTCGTCGATGCCCTGGCCGCGCGCTTCTCGGTGCGCCCGACCGCAGCCGAGAGGGCGATCTACGTCGACTTCCTCGGGCACGAGGCCACGATCGAGAACGGCGCGCTCAAGCTCGTGCCGTCGCCCTTCGACGCCGAGGTGCGGCGCCACGTGGACGAGCGCGTGCGCGGGCTCGTGTTCCTGATGACCCAGCATCCCTCCCATCACCTGCGCTGAGATGAACTCCTCCCGACGCGAATTCTTGGCCGGCGCGCTGGCGCTGCCGATGGCTGTGGGCGCCTCGAGCCGTCGTATGGCGGCAGCGGCGACGCCGCGCGCGGCCAAGACCTTCCTCGTGCTCGTGAACCTGCGCGGCGGCAACGACGGCCTCAACACCGTCGTGCCCCTGCAGCTCGCGAGCTACCTGCAACGGCGGCCGACGCTGCGCATCCCCGCGGCGCAGGCCCTGCCGCTGACCGGACCCGGCGCGAACCCGCGTTATGGGCTGCACCCGGCCCTGGCCCGACTGGCCGCGCGCTACACCAGTGGCCAGGTCGCGATCGTCAACCGCGCCGGTTATCCGGACCCGAACCTCTCCCACGAAGAGAGCATGAACATCTGGAGCCGCGGCTACCGCGAGCTCGGCCCCGGCGCCGCGCCGAGCGGCTGGATCGCGCGCTTCATGGAGCAGCATGCACGCGGCGCGCTCGAGGTGGTCGGGCTCGGCACTGGCCGCCTGCTCGATTTCCAGGGCGGCGAGGTCAACGCGACCGTGCTGCAGAATCTGCAGAGCTTCGGTTTCGCCGAGGACCCGAAGTACCCCGCCGGCAGCCGGTATCGCAACGAGCGCATCCGCGACGTCGTGGCCGGCGCAGCCCACGGCGGCGACCTCGGCGAAGTGCAACGCGCGCTGCTCGCCGCCTACGGCCAGGTCGAGCGCATGCAGACCGTGGTCAAGAACTACCAATCGGCGGTCGTCTACCCGCAGAGTGGGCTCGCGCAGCGTCTGCGCGAAGCGGCGATGCTCGTGCAGGCCGATCTCGGCACGCGGATCTTCTACGTGCAGACCGGGGGCTACGACACCCATGCGAGCCAGGGCGGGGCCACCGGCCAGCACGCCGCGCTGCTCGGCGGGGTCGACGCCGCACTCGCTGCGTTTGCGCAGGATCTCGAAGCGATGGGCGCGTTCAGCCGCTGCGCGATCGTCGTGCTCTCCGAATTCGGCCGCCGCAACGACGAGAACGGCGGCGGCGGCACTGATCACGGCTCGTCGAGCTGCATGTTCGTGCTCGGTGGCAGCGTGCGCGGCGGGTTCTACGGCCAGGAGCACAACGAAGGCGACCTGCAGCTGCCGCACACGCCCTTCACGACCGACTTCCGCACGGTCTACAAGGAGATCCTCTCGCGGCACCTCGGGCACGACCCCGAGCCGGTGTTCCGCGAGAAGATCCCCGGCGAGCAGCCGTTGGGTCTCTTCGCCTGAGGCACGGTGCGCCGCCGCGGTGGCGAAGCACCGCGGCGCAGCGCAGCTCTCAGTGGCGGAAGCGTGTCACGAGCCCGTAGCTCGCGCCGATACTCCCAGTCACGGCCGAGGCGTTGCCGCTGGCAAAGATGCGCGTCATCGGCACGGTCGAGGCGAGCGGCGGCACGGGGGCGTCGTTGCCGTTGCTGACGGCGATGCCGAGCGGCTGGCTCGCGTCGAGCGAGACCGCCTGCGAGGTCACGTGCAGCGCCAGCCACGCCGGGTTGTAGGTCAGGGAGATCGTCGGGATCGTCAAGGCGCCGGTCGTGCCCGTGGTCCCCGAGACGAGGCCGAGCAGGGCATCGGTGTAGACGTTTTCGCTGTTGCAGAGTCCCGGCAGCGGTGCATTCGGGTTGGTCAGGCCGAGGAACACGACGGTGCTCGAGCTCGAGGCTCCGGCCGTGATCGCCCAGCCCATGGTCAACTGGTTCGTGGTCACGTTGGTCGCGAAGTTGGAGCGCAGCTTCATCACGCCGTTCGCAGTCGTGCAACCGGTGCCAGACACCCCGAAGCCGCCAGTGAGGCCGGTCGCGGAAGAGACCGCGTCGAGCGGGTAGCTCGCGGAGTTCGTGTTCGAGAAGACGACGGCTTCCCAGAGCAGGTCCTTGCCGCTGGTGTAGACGAAAGGCACGTCGAAGAGGAAGTCGGTGTCGAACTTCGCCGGCAGGTAGTCGGCTCGCGTCGTGTGGTCTGGAACGTTGACGTTCTTGCGCGTCATCACGTTGACCGGGGTCGACAGGTAGTTGGTTGCGAACGTGCTGGTGAGCGTCGCGAGGTCGGCATCGCCGGCGTGCAGCTCCATGTCATACGTGCGCGCGCCGTAGCTCGCGGTCGTGCTCAACGTGCCATCACGGCGGAAGCTCAGGCCCGTGAACACGCGCGGCGTGCCCTTCAGGTCCGAGTGCGCCTGCTGATAGCGGAAGGCCGTGCTGTAGAACGGGTAGGTGTTGTTCGACGTGCCCTCGTGCAGGTCGTACTGCTTCGGGGACACGACGTAGTTCTGGGCGCTGAGGGCCGCGGCCAGGCTGAAAGCGACGAAGATCGGTAGGCTTTTCATCATGGGGTTTGGTGGGTTCTGGCGCCTCGGACGCCAGTGCCGGGGGGCCGTGTTCCGTCACGGAGGGTCCGGCCGGGCTCCCGCCGCGTGATGCCAGCGCCATCGGCGCGCCACGGTCGACCCCGCAGGCTCAGCCGCGGAAGCGCACGACGAGGCCGTAGTTCGGCCCCAGCGATCCCGTCGCGTTGGTGGGGCTGCCCGGGGCGAACAGGCGGCTGACGGCCACGGGGACCGGCACGGTCGGGATGATCGTCGCGACGCCGTTGCCGGCCGCGACGCCGTGGTTCGGCTGCGAGGCGTCGATCGCGATCGCCTGCGCGGTCAAGCCGAGCGCCACGTAGGCCGGGTTGTACGGGACCGTGAGCGACGACGTGGATGCGCCGCCGGTCGCGTTCGTGGTCGCCGAGATCTGCGCGAACATCGCGTCGGTGTAGAGGCGCTCGCTGTTGCAGAGCCCGGGCACCGGCAGATTCGGATTCGTGAGGCCGACGAACACGACGGCGGCGGCGCTGCTCGGGCCACCCACGATCTGCCAGGCCATGGACATGCTCGGCACCGTGCTGACGAGCACGTTGGCGCGAGTCTTCATCGTGCCGTTAGAGGTCGTGCAGCCGACGCCGGATGCGGTGAAGCCGGCCTGCCACGCACTCGAATTCGTGGTGGTCGCATCCATGAACCATCCGGAGGGGTTGGTGTTGGCATGGAGCGCGACCTCCCAGATCAGGTCCGCCTGGGCCGTGTGGATGTACGGCACGTCGAAGGGGATCGAGAAGCTCCACGGTGCCGGCATCACGTCGGGCAGGGCCGTGAAGTCCGGGGCGTTCACGACCTTGCGCGTGAACACGAGCAGCGGCGTGCTCGTGAAGTTCGTGGCGAACGTGCTCGAGAAGGCGCCGACGTTGCCGTCCCCGAGCAGCAGCTCGAAGTCGAACGAGCGCGGACCATAGCTCGAACTCGTGGCCAGGGTGCCGTCCCGCCGCCAGCTCATGCCGAGGAGCACGCGCGGCGTGCCGCGCAGGTCGCCGTGGACCTGCTGGTAGCGGAAGCCGCTGCCGGAGAAGGGGTAGGTGTTGTTGCTGCTGCCCTCGTTCGTCGCGTATCCCGTCGGGGAGACGACGAAGTTCTGGGCGGCGAGACAGCCCGCGAGCATCGCGAGTACGAAGAGGTGACGCATGGGTACTCCAGGATCTCCGGTGCCGATCCGGCACCGGGAGCCGGCAGTATAGGCGACCCTCACGGCGTGGTGCGCCGGTGCACCTTCCCGACCGCAGCCTGGTCGGTCGGCTTCACGAGCACGAGATCCAGGTTCACGTGCGCCGGGCGCGTGAGCGCGAAGTGCACGACCTCGGCGATGTCTTCGGCCGTCAGCGGGCGCGTGCCGGCGTAGACCTTCTTCGCGCGCGCCGAGTCGCCTTGGAAGCGCACCAGCGAGAACTCGGTCTCGGCCAGTCCGGGATCGACGCTCGTCACGCGGATGTTGCTGCCGAGCGTCTCGAGCCGGATCGCCTGCGCGATCGACTGCAGGGCCCGCTTGGTCGCACAGTAGACACTGCCGCCCTCGTAGGCCTCGTGGCCCGCGACCGAGCCGAGCATCACGATGTGGCCGGTCTGGCGCTCGAGCATCGTCGGCAGCACGCGCCGGGTCATGTGCAGCACGCCCATGACATTGGTCTCGACCATCTCGCGCCAGGCCTCGCCGGTGGCCTCGGCCACTTTCTCCGTGCCACGCGCGAGGCCGGCGTTGTTCACGAGCACGTCGATCGGACCATGCGCCTGCGTCGCCGCGCGCACGAAGGCCTCGCAGCTCTTCTCGTCGGTGACGTCGAGACGCTGCGTGAAGGCTGCGGGCGCGAACTCGGCGAGGCGTTCGGTGCGCCTCGCCCCGAGCGAGAGCTTCCAGGCGGCGGGGTCCCGGCGTAGCAGGCGCGCGATGGCCTGGCCGAAGCCGGCGGAGGCGCCGGTGATCAGGACGTGGCGGATCATGGGGGGCAGACTAACCTCGGATCAGGCATTCCAGCTGAAGAGCTGCCAGAGCAGGCGGCAGAGGATTCCGACCGTGATCACCAACACGGCGATGCGCACGGCGCCGTGCCCCTTGTCGACGCTCCACCGCGACGCCAGGAACGACCCCGCGGCCGCGCCGGCCGCGAGGCACAGCGCCGGGG
>CAZSKV010000766.1:0-3497 GCA_964607495.1 uncultured candidatus Brocadiaceae bacterium | reverse complement strand
GCGGCTGCGCCGCCTGCGCTGGCAGCCGGAGGATGCGCTGCTCGCGGCGTACGTGTGCTGGGCCGCCCTGGCGGTCCTCACCAACCAGGGGGCCTACGCGGCCACGGCGACCCTGCAGAGTGAACTCCTCGAGCTGGTGATTCCGGTCCTCGTCGGGCGGCTCTATCTGCAGGACGAGCGCGACTGGCTCGCCCTGGCCCGGGCGATGGCCCCGCTCGCGATCGCCGCGGCAGGCATCGCGGTCCTGGAGGCCAGGCTCGCGCCGTTCCTGCGGCACACGCTCTACGGCGCCACCCAGTTCATCGATCAGCGCTTCCTCGGGTTCTATCGGCCCCAGGGTCTCGCCGAGAACCAGCTGGAGTTCGGCTACACGCTGGTCCTGCTGGTCGTGCTCTACGCGGCCATGGTCGGCAGAAGCGCGGCACGTGTCGATCAGGGACTCCGCACGCTGGTGCCGATCGCGCTCGGCGGCGCCATGTTCGCGGTCCTGACGACCCAGAGTCGGGGCCCCTGGGCCGCGTGCCTGCTCTGCGTGCTCGCTCCCCGGGTCCTGCGCGACACGCGCTGGCTCTCCCTCCTGATCGGCGGCGCCGGCGTCGGGTTGTTCTTCTACATGCTGCTGCCGGGGGTCTCGGCCCGCGACGTCGGCAGCTTCTTCCTCACCGACACGCCGGGTGAACTCAACGAGTCCCTGTTGTTCCGCTTCGCGCAGATCGACATCTACAAACCGTACGTCGACGCGGCACCGATCTTCGGCCACGGCGAGTCCTGGGAACGGCCCGAGGGCTCGGCCGGGATCATCGACGGCAAGCTGCTGGCCACCCTGCTCGACTCCGGCTATCCCGGCGCGATCCTGCTCCCGGGCTTCTGGCTGCTGGCGGGGTTCCGCTCGTCGCTCGCTCAGGCGCAGCCGACGCCGCTGGGTGGGATCGGCGCAGGCTTCGCGGTCCTGATCGGTTTCATGACCTTCTCGTCCTGGGGCGACGCGTTCGTGCGCACACCGCACTACCTGCTGCTCGGCGCGCTGCCCGCCGCCATCCGCAATCGCACGCTGGGCACGACGCTGGCGCCCGGCGGCCCGAACTGGATCACGCGGCGCCTCGCGCGCCACCGGCCGCCCCTGCACGCCACCGGCCCCTGATCAGACCCGCTGGCGCAGCCAGGTCGGCAGTCCGGCGCGCACGTCGTTGACGCAGACGGCTCCGACCCGTCCGCCCTCGGCCTCGATCCGCGCCAGCCAGTGGGCCGCGATCTCGGGACTCACGCGCCCGCTGCGCAACACGAGGACCGTCGCTTCGCAGTGCGCGAGGACTTTGAAGGCCTCGGGCGAGGTGTGCAGCGCCGGCGCGTCGTAGACGACGAGGTCGAAGTGGCTCCCGAGCACGAGACTGGTCTTGGACAGGTTGCCCGCATCCACGAGAGCGAGCGGCGAGGCTGCAGCTTCGCCCGCGGGGACCAGGTGGAACGCGAGCGGGTCGAGCGCGAACACGACATCCTCGATCTCGCTGCGCCTGGTCCAGTAGCCGTGCAGGCCGACCGAACCGAGCGGCCCGAGGCCTGCAGCCTGTGCCGAAGGCGCCCGCAGGTTGGCCTCGACCAGCACCGGCCGGAGACCCATGCGCTTGCCCAGGAAATGGCAGAGCCCGACCGAGGTCATCGTCACGCCGTCACCCGGCTGCATGCCGACGACGGCGATGCGACGCGGTCCACGCCCGACGAGCTGGCAGAGCCGGCTCCACAGCTCCTCGGCAGCGCCCTGCATCCACTCGGCCTGCTGGTGCCACCGGGCGCGCCGCGGCGCCGCAGTCTGGAATCGTCTGGGTTCGGTGCTCACTCGAGCCCCCGCCGCTTCTGCTCGGCGAACCGGCGCATGTTGCGCGAACTCAGGTGCGGCATGGCCACGACGTCGTTGCGGCCCAGCGCCCACATCGTGTCGTGGGCGCGCAGCAGGCTCCGGCTCAGGCGCACGCTCGCGAGCACGAGGACGAGCGCGAACCCGAAGCCGGCCGCCAGCATGCCGAGGATCGTCTTCGGCCGCGCCGGCCCCTCCTTGTCGATCGGCTGGCTCGCGTCCTCGACCACGCGCAGGCTCGTGATGCCGCGGGCCCGCAGCTCCTCGCCGATCTCGAACGATTTCGTGGTCTCCACGAGGCGCTCGACCTGGGTCTCGGCTTTGGCGAGCCGCTCGCGCAGCTTGCGGCCGCTCTCCTCGAACCCGCGCAGTTCTTCGAGGCGCCGGATGTCCGCCGCGAGCAACTGCTGGTCCCCCGGCAGCTGGACCTTGAGACCGACCGCGTCGAGCTCGCGTTCGATGATCCGGGTCAGCAGGGCCGTGCGCTTCGGATTCGGCACGTAGGTCACGCTGCGGGTCTTCTCGGCGGCCTGGCGCCGGAACTCCTCGATCCGGCTCTCGAGGAGCTGGATCTGGGCATCGAGCTTCCTGACCGTGACCGTCGGCTTCGCATCGGTCTGGCCGCTGAGGACCGTCTCGCCGATCCGCTGCACCTGCAGCCGGGTCAGGTCGGTCTGCAGCGCATCGATGATCGTGGATTCCCGCTGGCCCTCGAGCACCTGTCCCTCGACCGTCGCCGCCAGCGATTCGAGCTCCTTGCGCAGACCGGCCACGATCTCCTCGCTCTGCTTGAGCTCGTACTGGGCGCGGTCCACGCGGGTCCGCGTGCCCGCGATCTGGGTCGAGAGCAGCGTGATGTCCTCGTGGAACGCCGTCGCGCCGTGCTCCTTGGCGAACGCCTGCAGCGCTGCCCGGGCCTCGGACTCCTCGCGCTGCGCGATCACCAGCTTGTCCTCGAGGAACTTCCGGCTCGCCTCGGGCGCCATCACCAGGTTGAAGTGTTCGATCCCGACCGTGACGATCTCCTGCAGCACGCGCTTCGCCAGGGCGGGTGAACCGGCGCGGTAGGCCAGCCGGATCGTCGAGGCGCGGTCCTCGGGACGCACGTGCAGCGACATCCGCAGGACGAGGACCGCGGTCTGGACCAGCAGGTCCCGGTTCGACCCCTGCTGGACCGGGCTCTCGCTCGCGAACCAGGCGGTCTGCAGCTCGTGCATCGCGTCGGTGATGGCCTCGAGCGGTCCGGCAGGTCCGCCGCTGAGCCGGATCGGCTCGTAGGGCTTCAGGATCTCCTCGGGCGTGATCCGCTCGACGACGCGCTCGGCGACGCTGCGCGACTGCACGATGTGCACCGCGTTGAGCACCTGGGAGGGCGGGATCTCGCCACTGCGCGCCAGACTTGCTGCGGCCTCCGCGGCGCTGCCCGTGGCGGCGCTGCTGTAGACCATCAGCGCTGCTTCCGAGACGTAGGTATTCGGCTTGGCCATCGCGACGAGGAAGCCGACAAACGCCGAGAACATGGTGATCCCCAGGATCAGGAACTTCCTGGTCCAGAGCGCAGCCACGTAGTCGACGGCCTGCCGTTCCGGGTTCCGCCACTGCACGGTGGTCACCTCCGGTGATTCCGGTGGCACTGTGCCCGGAG
>CAZSKV010000765.1:0-3027 GCA_964607495.1 uncultured candidatus Brocadiaceae bacterium | reverse complement strand
CCGAAGGATCTCGAGGCGGTCGTCGACAAGTTGCTGCAGAAGGAACCACACGATCGCTATGCCGACGGCGAGGAGTTGGCGCGCGACCTCCTGCGCGTGGCCGATGGCGAGCCCGTGCACATCCGGCGCCGGTCGTGGGTGGTGCGCAGCTGGCGGTGGGCGCGGAAGAACCGCGCGCAGGCGATCGCGATCGGCGTTGCGATCCTGCTCCTGCTCGTGCTGCTCCTGGTCATGCGTTCCTCGAGTCTCGCGCGCGCCGAAACAGCCCGCCTGAACTACGAGAACGGTCTCGTGCTGGCGATGGAGGAGGCTGCGAGCGAAGCCGGGGCCCCGGCGGGGCCACGCGGCCTGTTCGAGGCCCTGACCGGCGTGGTCGCGGACGAGTCCGCCTGGAGCAGCCGGACGATGCAGTACCTGCGCGATGCGATCGTCCTCGACGCGAACGACCCGCGGGCGGAGACGCTGCGTGCCGCCTACCTGCTCGACCCGGCCCCCGAAGCGACTGCACTGCTGCGCCAGGGCCGGGGCTACGAGGCCAAGAAGGTGCTCGACCAGGCGATTGCCGCCGCCACCACGGCCCGGCGCGAGTTCGCGAAGGAACTGCAGCGTTACTCGCTCTACCTCGCGCGCGCGGTCGCCGCGCTGACCGAGTCCGTCGGCTCGCGCAGCGAAGGGCTGCGCTACCTCGCGCTCGCGAGCGAGCTGCGCCCGGGGGCGCTGTTCCCGCGGCTCCTGACCGCGCTGCTCGAACACGACGACGACGCCGAGGCGGAGACCCCGCTCGCGCGCCTGGAGGCCGTGCTCAAGGGCCAGGGCGACGAGGCACGGCGGATCGCCATGCACCTCGCGCGCGCGTATGCCGGACTCCACCGCGCGGAGGGGGCCAACCTGATCCAGGCGCGGTTGGCGCACACCGCGCGGGCCGAACTCGAGCGGCGAGCCAGCCAGGTGCTCGGTCCGGCCCCTACGGCCACGCGCTTCTCGGGGCTCGAAGGCCGCCTCGCCTTGCTCACGCAACAGGCACTCGCGGCTCTCGCCGACGCCAAGCAGCTGGCGACCACGCTGGCCGAGGGCCGGCGGATCGTGACCGAGCAATGCGACCCGGCTTCGTCGCTGCAGGCCTTCCGGATCCTGTTCGTGCTGTTGCGCGAGCGTTCGAGCGGTGGTTCCGTGGCGGAGCTGCGTGGCAAGGACGAACTGCAGCTGCGGGCGTTCTGGCTGCTGCTCGCGTTCGAGGCCCCGCAGAGCCTGCTGAAGGATCTCGAGGAGCCGTGGCGCGCGCTGCAATTGCGGGTCTCGCAGGAGGCCCTGTTCACGATCGAGCTGCGCGCCCTCTGGGAGACGCGCCTGGGCGGCGAACAGGCCTTGGTCGCGGCCAACCGCTGGGTCCAGGCGGAGACCGACCGGCCCGAGGCCTACCTGTGCCGGTTCCGCGCCGACGCCCTGGCTGGCAAGCTCGAATCGGCCTCCAGCGATGCGGCGATCGCGCTGCAGATGGCGGTCGACCGGGAACGCACCAAGGCCATGGTGATCGACACGATCAGCGAGGCCGAGCGCCGCGCGGGGCCAGCCCAGAAGGCCCGCTGGACCGGGCTGCGGCAGATGTTCGAGAAGCTATGAGAACCGACCTTTTGACAGTCTGCCGCGGCCAACGGCCACAGCAGGAAGAGACTGTGGAGCCGAACTCATGAAGCGCCTGCTCGCCGTCGCGGTTGCCGGCGTCGTCCTCGCCGCTGGCGTGGTGCTCTACCAGCAGATGCGGGCGGCGCCGGTGGATCGCGGCTTGCCGGATCCGTCGGCCAAAGTCACGTCGCTCCCGGCTGCTCCGGCCGATCACCCAGCCGTGCCTGCGGCGACCGAGCCTGGGCCGGCCGAGGCGGTGGTGCGCGATGCCATGCGCGGCAAGGTGGCTCGCGAGCTCGCGCAGGGACCGGGCCCGGTGGCCGGGATCGTGCTCTCGCTGCAGGGCAAGCCGGTTCCCGGGGCGTTCGTCACGCTGCAGCGCGAACTCTCGACCTGGCCCGAGCCGCGCTGCGAGGACATCGAGAAGTTGCGGACCGGGGAGGACGGGCGCTTCGTGTTCGCGACGCAGCGCGGCGAGGGTCTGGTCGTCGAGGCCAGGGTCCGGCCGCGCGGCAGCGTCGCGGAGTTCAACATCGGCCAACGGCAGGGTGTGATCGTCCGCCACGATCCCGACCAGGCCCTCCATGCTCCCGCGCGCGTCGAGGCACCAGCCGAGATCAAGGAACTCGTCGTCCGCCTGCCGCCAGGGTTCCGCGTGCACGGGTTCGTGCGCAGCCCGGAGGGCATGCCCATCCCGGACTGCGAGGTGTTGCTCGAGCCGAGCACCTGGAGCATGCGCCGCAGCGAGATCACGCGGACCAGCCGGCGCGGGCACTTCGAGTTTCCCGGCGTCGCGGCCGGGATCGTGCGCCTGGTCGCTCGCGACCGCCGCTGGCAGCCGGTCGTGCTGCCGACGGTCGCGGTCGGGGACGGCAAGATACAGAACCTGACGTTCCGCGATCCGGCTTGGACGTTGCGTGGGTCGGTCGCCGAAACCGGCGGCCAGCCGCTCGAGGGCGTCAAGGTGCGCGCGTTCCCGGGCTCGTGGAACGGCGGCCTGTGTGTGCCGGTCGAAGTCGTCTGTGATCCGAAAGGGATGTTCGAGATCCCCGGTCTGGGCGAGGGCACCCTGCGCGTCGAGTTCAGTCATCCCTCGCGGTCGACCACGAACCTGTCGGTGGCGATGAGCGCCAGCCTGCCAGCACTGGCCGTCGAACTCCTGCCGAAGGTCGTGATCGCCGGACGGCTCACGGGATCCCTGCCGAAGGAAGGCCTGGGCCTCGTGCTGACGAACGAAGCCGGCGAGCGTGCGCGGACCCGGGTCGGGGCCGACGGCGCGTTCCACTTCGCCGAGCGCTTCTCGCTCGGCAACGCCCAACTCGAGCTCGTCGGCGACCGCTGTTTCGCCAGATCCTCGGCGCGTCGCATGGCCCTGCGCCTCGAGGAAGGCGGTGTGAGCCAGCT
>CAZSKV010000764.1:0-5416 GCA_964607495.1 uncultured candidatus Brocadiaceae bacterium | reverse complement strand
CTGCCGCGCGTGCAGGCCTACTACGCGGTCAAGGCCAACTCCGATCCGGCGATCGTGCGCACGCTCTTCGCCGCGGGGGCGAGCTTCGATGTCGCTTCGATGCCGGAGTTCATGACCGTGCACGAGTGCATCAAGGACATGCCGGACAAGGCCCGGCAGGCCTGGATCTGGGACAAGATCATCTACGCGAACCCGATCAAGGCGGTCGAGACGCTGCGTGAGCTCGACCAGTACAAGCCGCTGGTCACCTACGACAACCTCGAGGAGATCCACAAGATCAAGCGCTACGCGCCGAACGCGGGCGTCGCGCTGCGGCTCAAGGTGCCGAACACCGGGGCGATGGTCGAACTCTCCTCGAAGTTCGGCGCCGCGCCCGGCGAGGCCGTCGACCTGATCCTCGCCGCGGTCGATCTCGGGCTCGTGGTCG
Organism: uncultured candidatus Brocadiaceae bacterium; assembly: GCA_964607495.1. GTDB lineage: Bacteria > Planctomycetota > UBA1135 > UBA1135 > UBA2386 > CAZSKV01. The sequence goes on along the minus strand of CAZSKV010000764.1, from coordinate 4,989 downwards.
AAGGGATCTCGTTCCACGTCGGCAGCCAGACCACGAACGTCGAGAACTACGTGCAGGCCCTGAACCTCGCCGCCGGCGTGTTCCGCGAGACGCAGGACCGCGGCTACACGAAGATGAACCTGCTCGACATCGGCGGCGGCTTCCCGGCCCCGTACGATGCGACGGTCAAGCCGTTCCGTGAGCTCGCGAAGATCCTGAACCGCGAGCTCGACCGCCTCTTCCCAAAGGAGATCCAGATCCTGGCCGAGCCGGGCCGCTTCATGGTGGCGACCGCGGCGACCGCGGTCGCCAAGATCATCGGCAAGGCCGTGCGCGACGGGAAGCTCTGCTACTACATCGACGACGGCGTCTACCACACCTTCTCGGGCGTGATCTTCGACCACTGCCACTACCACTTCGCGGCGTTCAAGTCGGGACCCAAGCAGGTCTGCTCGGTGTTCGGCCCGACCTGCGACGCCCTCGACGTGGTGTCGATGACCGAGTCGCTGCCCGCGAACCTGAAGCTCGGCGACCTGCTCTACAGCGAGAACATCGGTGCCTACTCGGCGGCCTCGTCGACCTGGTTCAACGGGTTCCCGCCGGCAAAGGTCGTGCACGTGAACGCGTAGGGCGCGCGAGGATTCTCGCGAGCGGGCCTCGGCACGGGGGCGTCAGGCGCTGGCCTCTCGGGAGCGGTGGGCGCCATGGCGAGGACCACGCGGGAGTGCCGTGGTGGACCCCGACTTCCTGCGCCGCGCCGCGCCACCCTGCCTCCGCGCTTCGGTTAGCATCCCGCACCGCCACCCCTCTCGTCCCGCCGCACAGGAGCCATCGCTCACATGCTTCCGACACCTCGTCCCGCACCCTTTCGCTTCGTACCCCTGGCTGCCACCCTCACCCTCGCGCTCCCCGGAGTTGCGCAGCAGAACCAGGACGTCCCGGTGCTCGGGGGCGAAGTCTCGGTGCGCCGTCACCTGCAGGATGGCGAGGAGCATCTGCTCCCGCTGCGGGACCTGTTCGCGCACGGGCAGGAGCTCTTCGCCGCGATGTGGACCGTGCAGGAAGGCGCCGGACGACCGCTGACCAAGGGCACGGGCGCGCCGATCACGGATCCCTCCCGCCCGCTCGTGTTCCCGCGCGCGTTCAACCGGATCTCCGCGAACGACGCGAACTCCTGCGCCGGTTGTCACAATGCGCCCTTCGGGGTGGTCGGCGGCGGTGGCGACTTCGTGACCGGCGTGTTCGTCCTCGGGCAGCGCTTCGACTTCGTGAGCCTCGATCACCTCGACACGGTGCCGACGCGCGGCACCGTGATGGAGAACGGCCAGCCGGGCACCGTGCAGACGCTCGCGAACTACCGCGCGACCCTCGGCATGTTCGGCTCGGGTTACATCGAGCTGCTCGCGCGCGAGATCACCGCCGACCTGCAGGCGATCCGTGACAGCACACCGGTGGGGGAGGCACGGGCCTTGACGAGCAAGGGCATCTCCTTCGGCACGATCGCGCGCCGCGCGGACGGCACCTGGGACACCGGCCTGATCGAGGGTCTGCCGGCCCCGAGCCTCGCGACCTCCGGCGCGGCGAATCCCCCGAACCTGATCGTGCGGCCCTTCCACCAGGCGGGCGCAGTCGTGTCGCTGCGGCAATTCAGCAACAACGCCTTCAACCATCATCACGGCATCCAGGCGACCGAGCGATTCGGCACGAACACCGATCCCGACGGGGACACGTTCACCAACGAGATGACGCGGGCCGATGTGACTGCCGTGTCGGTGTTCCAGGCAGGGCTCGCCGTGCCCGGCCGCGTGATCCCGCGCAACCCGATCATCGAGGCCGCAGTGGCGCGCGGCGAGCGGCTCTTCACCCAGGCCGGTTGCGCGGAGTGCCACAAGCCCGCGCTCGAGTTGCGGAGTTCGCTCTTCGTCGAACCCAATCCCTACAACCCGGCCGGGAACCTGCGCCCCGGCGAGGCGCCGGCCTTCGCAGTCGATCTCAACGACGATCGGCTGCCCGTCCCGCGCCTGGAGAGCAACCATGGCGTGACCGTCGTCGCGGCCTTCACGGATCTCAAGCTGCACAACCTCTGCGCGGGTCCGGGTGACCCCAATGGCGAAGCGCTCGACATGCAGGTGCCGGCCAGCTCGCCGGCCTTCTTCGCCGGCAACCAGAAGTTCCTCACGCGGAAGTTGTGGGGCTGCGCCAACGAGCCGCCGTACTTCCACCACGGCCAGTTCACGACCATGCGCGAGGCGATCCTCGCGCACGATGGCGAGGCGCGCGCGAGCAAGCAGGCGTTCGCCAGCCTTCCGGCGCCTGAACGGGACTGCATCATCGAGTTCTTGAAGACCCTGCAGGTGTTGCGGCCGGGCACGCGGCAGCTGATCGTCGACGAGCGCGGCCTGCCGCGCAGCTGGCAGACGAACTTCTGACTCCGAGGAGTCGACCCTCGCCAACCTGGGGCGGAGCCGTCAGGATCCGCGCATGCGCTCCCTCGGCGAGAACGGCTTCCACGTCCTGATGGCGTCGCTCGTGGTCCTGTCCACGCTCCTCGATCCGGCCCTGCGTGGGGTGCTGCCGTCGTGGCGGCCGCCGGAGGTCGGCTTCGTGACCTTCACGCTCGCGGTCGTCTGGCTCGTGGTCTTCGTCGGCTATCGGACGCGCGTGATCGACGAGCGGCTGCGCGTGCTCGAGGACCGGGCCGAGCGCGCGCAGCAGAAGCTGGCGGCGCTCGAGGACGCCGAACGGCAGCGGCAGGTTCGGCGGTAGCAACAGGCGGCCTCCGCCGGAATACTGGCCGCCTCCTATCGTGGCAGACCAGCTCTACGACCCGTCGACGATCGAGCCGAAGTGGCAGGCCTTCTGGAAACAGCGCAAGGTCTTCCGCACGCCGAATCCCGGTGACGCGGACTTCGATCCGAAGAAGCCGAAGTACTACGTGCTCGACATGTTCCCGTACCCCTCGGGAGCCGGACTGCACGTCGGCCACCCGGAGGGCTACACGGCGACGGACATCGTCGCGCGGCACCAACGGATGCGCGGCTGCAACGTGCTGCATCCGATGGGGTGGGACGCGTTCGGACTGCCGGCCGAGCAGTATGCGATCCAGATGGGCAAGCACCCGGCCGCGACGACCCGCGAGAACACGGCCAACTTCCGGCGCCAGCTCGAGGCGCTCGGTTTCTCGTACGACTGGGACCGCGAGATCGACACCAGCAGCCCTGACTACTATCGCTGGACGCAGTGGATCTTCGCGCGGCTCCACGAGAAGGGCCTCGCCTACGCGACCGAAGCGCCGGTCTGGTGGTGCGAGGCGCTCGGCACGGTGCTCGCGAACGACGAAGTCGTGAACGGTCGCAGCGAACGTGGTGACCACCCATGCGAGCGGCGGCCGTTGCGGCAGTGGATGCTGAGGATCACGAGCTACGCCGAGCGGCTGCTGCAGGACCTCGAGGAGCTCGACTGGTCGGAGTCGCTCAAGCAGATGCAGCGCGAGTGGATCGGCAAGAGCGAAGGCGCCGAGGTCGAGTTCGCGCTCGCGGGCCACGCCGACAAGGTGCGGGTCTTCACGACCCGGCCCGACACGATCTTCGGCGTCGGCTTCATGGTGCTGGCGCCCGAACACCCGCTGATCGCGAAGATCACCACGCCGGCGCAGCGCTCGGCCGTGCAGGCATACCAGCTGCAGGCCGCAGGCAAGAGCGAGCTCGACCGCACCGAGCTCAGCAAGGAGATCAGTGGCGTGTTCACGGGCGCCTACGCGCTCAATCCGCTGCTCCCCGCGCAGCAGGTGCCGGTCTGGATCGCCGACTACGTGCTGATCAGCTATGGCACGGGCGCGATCATGGGCGTGCCGGCGGGTGACGAACGCGACTTCCGCTTCGCGCAGCGCTTCGGCCTCCCGATCCCGCCGATCTTCGCGACCGCGCCGGCCGGCGAAGCCTGCGTGACCGAGGCGGCGCCGTACATCAACTCCCGCAACTCCGACCTCGACCTCGGGCCGCTCCCGCTCGCAGCCGCGAAGCGCGCCGTGATCGGCTGGCTCGAGGCGCGCGGGCTCGGCCGGAACAAGACGACCTATCGCATGCGCGACTGGCTGTTCTCGCGCCAACGCTATTGGGGCGAGCCCTTCCCGCTCGTGCACCGGGCCGACGGCACGACCGAGCTCGTGCCCGACGACGCACTGCCGGTGCTGCTGCCCGTGATGGCCGACTTCAAGCCCTCGGGCCGGCCCGAACCGACGCTCGAGAAGGCCACGCAATGGGTCGCGACCAAGGACCGCGCCGGCCGCCCGGCGCGCCGCGAGACCAACACGATGCCGGGATCGGCCGGATCGTCGTGGTACTTCCTGCGCTTCTGCGACCCGCACAACAAGCAGGCGCCGTTCTCGGCCGAGGCTGCGCGCTACTGGCTGCCGGTCGACCTCTACATCGGCGGAACCGAGCACGCGGTCGGGCACCTGCTCTATGCGCGCTTCTGGCACAAGGTGCTGCACGACCTCGGGCTCGTGCCGACGAAGGAGCCGTTCGCGAAGCTCTACAACCAGGGCATGATCCTGTCGTTCGCGTTCGAGGACGCGCGTGGCGGGATCGTGCCCGTGCCCGAGGCCGAAGAGGACGGCAAGGGCGGCTTTGTGCGCAAGGCGACCGGCGAACCCCTGAACCGGATCGTCACGAAGATGAGCAAGCGCTACCACAACGTCGTCAACCCCGACGACGTGGTGCGCGAGTACGGCGCGGACACGCTGCGCCTCTACGAGATGTTCATGGGGCCGCTGGCCGACACCAAGCCCTGGGATGCGGACGCGGTGCCGGGCGTGCATCGTTTCCTGGCCCGCGTCTGGCGCCTCGTGGTGCCCGAGGACGACGCCGCCGGGCGCGTCCACGCGCACCTGCAGGCCGAGGCCGCCGCCGACCCCGTGGTCGAGAAGGTGCTGCACCGGACGATCGCGAAGGTGACCGGCGACATCGCGCGGCTCGCGTTCAACACCGCGATCTCGGCGATGATGATCTT
>CAZSKV010000763.1:0-8248 GCA_964607495.1 uncultured candidatus Brocadiaceae bacterium | reverse complement strand
GCCTGCTGCTCGCCGCGCTGCTGCCGGCCCAGACTCCGCGCAAACTGACCACGCTCTTCCAGGGCACGAACACCGGGATCGCCGGCTGGGGGCTCTTCTTCGACGTCGACGTCACCACCGAGAAGGGCCTCGTGATCACCGCGCTCGAGACCAACGTCGCCGAGAGCGCGCTGCCTGCAACCGTCGAGATCTACGTCTGCCCCGAGACCTACGTCGGCAACGAACGCAACGTCCCGATCTGGCAGCGGGCAGCGATCGCCACCGGCACGGCTGCCGGGCTCGACAACCCGACACTCGTCACGCTCTCCCCGCCGCTGGCCCTGCAGCCCGGCAGCTACGGCCTCGCGCTCTACCACCAGGGGATCACGCCGCGCTACACCAACGGCAACGGCAGCAACCAGGAGTTCGTGAACGTCGACGTCGGCATCCACTGCGGGATCGTGCTGACCGGGCTCTTCAACGGCTTCACGTTCTCGCCGCGAGTCTGGAACGGCTCGCTGCTCTACCAGGTGCCGCCGAACGCCGCGGCGATGCGCGCCTATGGCAGCGGCTGCACCGGCAGCAACGGCGCACCCGTGCTCGCGCGCGCGAGCGGCAGCTGGCCCAAGCTCGGCACCACGTTGCAGCTCGAGCTCTCGCGCCTGCCGACCACCAGCGGCGGCTTCTCGCTGCTCCTCGGCACCTCGTCCACGCTCTGGGGCACGCTGCCACTGCCCTTCGACCTGACGCCGCTCGGGATGACCGGGTGCACGGCCCTGGTCGGCATCGAGGCGAGCCTGTTCGGGATCCGCAATGCCGGCAAGGGCACGCTCGCGGTCGCGATCCCGAACGCACCCGCCCTGCTCGGCCGCGCGTTGTTCTTCCAGGGCTTCGTCCCGGATCAGAGTGCGAACCCCTTCGGCGCCACGACCAGCAACGCCGCGGGCGCGATCCTCGGCCAGTGAGCGGTTCGCGGGCGCGCGCGGCGAGCGCGGAACACTCGAAGTGGTTTCGCAAATGCCTCGTGGGCGTCGTGTGCCCGGAGCGCCGAGGTCGGACACCGCGAGAGCGCAATCGGATCGGTCGATCCGATGGAGTCCTCGCGGGGGACGAGTTCGGCGGTCCTGGCGCGCGAGGGCCTCGAGGGCTTTGTGAAACGACTGCTAGGATTCCCCCACCTCGTCCGAGCCCATTCCCTCCCTGACCGGGGTGACAACCAGCCCCGACACCCGAACATGCCCACACCTCTGCTCGCCCTGACGGCACTCGCCACCGCCATCCTCTTCGCTCCCCTCCCGGCCCAATCCAAGCTGACCACCTTGTTCGCCTCGAACAACGGCGGTTCGTCTGGCTGGGGCAACTTCTTCGACGTGAAGGTCAAGGCCCCGGCCGGGATCACGATCACGGCCTTCGAGGTCAACTCCTCGAACACGGTGCTGCACGTGCCATTCACGTTGGACGTCTACACCTGCCCGACGACCTACGTCGGCAACGACGCGAACGCCGCGGTCTGGACCAAGGTCGCGACCGGGGAAGGCGCATCCGGCGGCCGCAACCTGCCGACGACCGTGACCTTCCCCCGGGGCTTCTCGCTGGCCAGCGGCAGTCACGGCGTGGCCCTCTACTACCAGGGGACCAGCATGGCCTACACGGACGGCAACGGCGGCAACCAGAACTACGGCAACGCCGACCTCGACCTCGCACTCGGCATCGCCCGCACGGCGCTCTTCGGCGGCACGCTCTTCTCGCCTCGCGTCTGGAACGGCTCGGTGATCTACAACCTGAACGCGACCGCCCCGTCGTTCGTGACCTACGGCCTCGGCTGCCCGGGCAGCAACGGCACACCCGCGCTCACCGCGGCGAGCGCGAGCGCGCCCAAGCTCGGCTCGGTGTTCCAGCTCTCTCTGGCCAGCCTGCCGGGGACTCCCGGCGTCGCCTACCTGCTGCTCGGTGCCACGCGCACCTCGTGGGGCAGCATCACGTTGCCCTACCACCTGAGCGCGATCGGGGCCGCGACCTGCCACCTCTACACCAGCCTCGATGCCGTCCTGCCGGCCGTCAACACCGGCGGCACCGGCCTGGCCTCGGTCGCGATCCCGAACGCGGCGGGGCTGCTCGGCGCGCCCGTCTACTTGCAGGCGCTGCTCCCGGATGGCAGCGCGAACCCGTTGGGTGCCACGCTCTCGAATGCCGGGCAGGCCCTGATCGGGCAGTGAGCCGGGTCCGTGCCTGCGCGCGGCGCGGCAGGCTCACCGCCCCACGAATCGCATCACTGCGTAGCCGAGCCCGAGCGCGAACGCGAGCGCGACGAGCGTCCACAGCGCCCGCATCGGCGTGGACATCTGGCGCAGGTCGTCACCGAGGACGGCCGGCCCCTGCCGCGTCGCGTGGAACTGCAACACGCCACCCACGCGGTGCGCGCCCGCGGCCTGCGGGCGGACGGCCTCGGCCGGGGATCTGGCCGTGACCGCGGGCGCGGGCGCGGCGGGCCGCGCCCGCACCTCGACGATCTCGTCCACGAACTCGACCACGTCCTGCGGCCCCGCCTGCTGCTTCGCCGGCGCCGGCGCAGGGACCTCCGGGCTCCCGAACTCCAGTTCCTCGGGCTCGGGCTCTGGCTTCCGGCTCGGCGCCGGCGCTCCCGCCACGAAGCGCAATACGCTCTCCCCGATCTGGATCTCGTCCCCAGGCTGCAGCACGCGCCGCTGCACCGGCTTGCCGTTCAAGAGCGTGCCGTTGTGGCTGCCGAGGTCTTCGATCTCCACCACCGTCCCGCTGACCAGCAGGCGGGCGTGCCGGCGCGAGGCCTTGGCGTCGTCGAGCACGATCGTGCAGCCTGCGACCCGTCCGATCGTGACCCCGTCCTGCACGGGAAAGCGCTTGCCGCTCGCGTCCTCGAGGAAGGCACTCATGCATCGCAGCCGGGATTCACGGCGGCGGGACGATAGCATGCGCGCGCGATGGTCGAAGCGGCGATCTGCGTCGAGAGGCTCCGCGCGAGCTACCGCGCGGGTTTCCTGCACCAGCCGTTCGTGGCCCTGGATGGCTGCGACCTGCAGGTGGCTCCCGGCGAGATCCTCGGCGTGCTCGGACCGAACGGGTCCGGCAAGACCACGCTGCTGCGCGTGCTGGCCGGCACGCTCGGCAGCTGGAGCGGCCACGTGCGGGTGCTCGGCCGCGATCCGCGCGACCCCGGGCTCGTGACCAGCGTCGGCTACCAGCCGGACGCGCCGCTGCCGTTCCAGGACCTGCCTGCCGAGCAGCTGCTGACCTGGTTCGGCAAGACGCAGGGCCTGCGCGCCGCGGCCGCACGCGAACGCGCGGCGGTCTGGCTGCAGCGGCTCGGCCTCGGCGCCGTCGCGCGGCACCGGGTCAAGAGCTTCTCGGCCGGCATGCAGCGTCGGGTCGCGCTGGCGGCGGCGATGCTCGGCGAGCCCAAGTTGCTGCTGCTCGACGAACCGACGGCCATGCTCGACCCGGAGGGTTCGCTGCTCGCGCAAGGGCTGCTGCTCGAGCTGGCAGCGCGCGGCACGGCCATCGTGCTGGCCTCCCACCATCTGCAGGAGGTCGAGGAAGTCTGCGCGCGCGTCTGCCTGCTCGCGGCCGGAAAGGTCGCGCGCACCGGCAGCCTCGCCGAACTGCTCGGCACCGGCGACGACCTGCTGGTCGTCCGCGGCCTCGACGCCGCCGGACAGGCGCAGGTGCTGGCGGCGATCACCGCCGCCGGCGGCACGCTCGTGCGCAGGGATCGGGCCCGCGAACACCTCTACGCCCTGTTCCGCCGGCTCGGCCGCAACGAGCCTGCTGGATGAACTCCTGCCCGCGCGCCCTGCGGATCGCCGGCTCGCGCCTCGCCGTGCCGGCCGGTGCCGGCATCGCCCTCTCGCTCTGGCTCGCACCCCGACCGCTCTCGGCAGCCGACCCGGAAGCGGCACTCGGCGCGGCCCTGTGGCTGCACCTGCCGGCATTCCTGATCGCCGCCAGCGCGCTGGCCCTGGCGCTCGAACTCTGGCCCCTGGCCACGCGCGAACGCCCGGGAGCCGAATGGCTCACGCGCCTGCGGCAGGGACCGCTGGATGGCTGCGGACCAGTCTTCCTCGGCGTGGCCATGGCCGCGGCCCTGTGGTTGGCCGGCACCGGGGCCCTCTTCGCCTGGCTCTTGCAGGCGCGCGGCGAGCCGCTGCGCCGGGCCCGGACCGAGGTCGGGTTCACGACTCCCGAACCGGCCTGGCTCGACTCGCTGCGGCGCGAGGTGGTCCTGCGCAGCACCAGTGGCACACCGATCGAGACGCTGATCCTGCGGCCGCTGGCGTTCCTGCCGCCGAACCGTGATCTGCTACCCGCGCGCTGCCGGGTGCTGGCAGACGGCGTGCCCCTGCACGGCGGCGAACTCACGGTCGCGGGCTCCCGGGACAGCATCCAGCTCACGTTTCCGCCGCGGCAGGTGCGGGCGTTGACGATCGAGCGGACGAGCCAGGACGGCTATGCCCTCGGCTTCGATGCGGGCGCGGTGCTGGGCCTGAGCGCCACCACGCGCCACCCCTGCGCCAACGCGGCCCTCGCCGCCGGCAGCTATCTGCTGCCGCTCGGCCTCGCCCTGCTCGTGGCCCTCGCGCTGCGCCGGATCGCGGCCTTGCCGATCGCGCTCGGCTCGGCGCTCGCTGTCCTGCTCGGCGCCGTGCTCTTCGACTGGACGAGCCAGGGGCAGGCCATCGCGAGCTGCGCGCGCGGGGTTTGCGTCGCGCCGCTCCAAACCCTCACGGGCACGGTGCCTTCGTTTTCGCCGGCTGTTTTGGCGATGATCTTCTCCATGCGGCGACGCCGACGGACCAGCGCATGACCCAGGCCGGGATCGGCATCCTGGCGCTCGCCTGTCTCGCCGGCGGGATCTGGCTCGGGCCGGCGAACCCGCGCGCCGTCGCCGAGACGGCAACCGGGCTCCTGCGCCCGCTGGCGCTGCCGCAGCTCTGGCAGGGCCTGCGCCTCGCGCAAGACCGCGGCGATCCGCAGGAGATCGCGCAGCGCGGCCGCGAGATCCTGCGCTACCTGCCCGACTGGACCGACGGCCATCTGCACTTCGCCGCGATGCTGGCCTTCGAAGGCGGCAAGCTCGCGCGTAACGACGAGCAGGCCGCGGACCGCCTGCTCGCGGCCCTGGCCTGGCTCGGCGAAGCGCAGGAGCGGGCCCCCGCGCACAGCCCCGAGCTGCTGTCGACGATGGCGAGCTTCGTCGAGATCCGGCTGCGGCAGACGCCGGGGTTGCGGGAGCCGTTCCTGCGCCGGACCGGACAGGATCCGCTGTTCGCGGCCGAGGCCTGGCTCGCGCAGGCCGAAGCCCTGGCCCCCGCGCCGTCGCTCTCCGACCGCCTCGCCTATCTCGGGGTGCGGCTGATCGCGTCGGCCGTGCGCATGGGCGACATGGCGCGCGCCCGGCTGCAATGGGAGCTCGCCTCCCGGCGGTTGCGGTCCGTGCGCGATCCGCAGGACGCGCAGGCATGGCTCGCATCGCTGCACAAGCTGGGCCCGGTCCTGCGCGACGAAGCGGACGCCGATCGCGCCGCGATCGCCGCCGATCCACGCCTTGCCGAGATCGCCGAGGCACTCGCGGCCCGCAGGTAGCGCATGGGCGACCTCGAATCCCTCGTCGCGCTCTTCGCCGCCCACCCCTATCTCGGCGTGGCGTTGGTGTTCGTGCTCTGCGGCCTCGGCCTGCCCTTGCCCGAGGAGATCGTGCTCGTGGTCGCCGGCTACCTCTGCTACCGCTTCCCCGAGCGCACCGAAGTGCCGCGCATGATGGCCGCCTGTGCGAGCGGCATCCTGGTCGGCGACGTGCTGCCGTTCCTGCTTGGGCGCGTGTTCGGACCCCGCCTGCTGCGCCTGCGTCTCGTGCGGCTGGTGATCAGCCGGCAGCGGCTCTTCATCTTCGACCGCTGGTTCCGCCGCCGCGGCGACCTCGTGATCTTCTTCGCGCGCTTCGTGCCCGGCCTGCGGGTCGTCGCCTTCTTCACTGCGGCGACGATGCGGATGCGGCTGCGCCGCTTCCTGCTGCTCGACCTGCTCGGGATCGGGCTCTTCGTGCCAGCCCTGGTCTGGGTCGGCTGGCACTTCGGGCCGATCATCCACGATGCGATCGAGTGGGTGCGCCGCGTCGAGCGCGGCATCTTCGTGACGGCCGTGGTCGCGGTCGCGGTCGTCGGCGTCTGGTACTGGTTGCGCCGGCGCAAGAAGCGCCGCGCGCTGGTCGAGGGTCCGGCCGAGACGTTCGTCGGACCGTCCCAGCCGCCACCGGCCTGAGCTGCGGCGGCCCCGCGGCCACGGCCGCGGCGCGCCGGGAAAGTTGCTCCCAGATCGCGTTTCGCGCGGGTAGGCTCCCGGCCCTCCTTTCCGCAAGGCTGCCATGCTCACGTTCTGGACGATCCTCTCTCTCCTCATCGCCCTGGCCTCCGTCTGGTTCGCGTACCAGTACTACCTGCAGATCATGGCCTGCGACCCAGGCGACGACGCAATGCAGAAGATCGCGCGCGCGATCCAGCAGGGGGCGAAGGCGTTCCTGAATGCGGAGGACCTGGCCCTCGAGATCTTCGTGGTCGTGATGTTCGTGCTGCTCACGTTCGGGCTGCCGTCCGGCACCGGGTTCCGCACCGCGTTCGCGTTCACCTTCGGCGCCGTGCTCTCGGCCGCGGCCGGCTACTTCGGGATGCACACCTCGACGCGCGCGGCGGTGCGCACGACCCAGGCGGCAAAGACCTCGCTCGGGCGCGCGCTCGACGTCGCCTTCAAGTCGGGCACCGTGATGGGTCTGACCGTGGTCGGCTTCGGCCTCGGCGGCATCTGCATCCTGTTCCTGTTCTACCCGCACGACGTGGCCGGCCTGAACCAGCTGCTCGGCTTCAGCTTCGGCGCCTCGTCGATCGCGCGCTTCGCGCGCGTCGGCGGCGGCATCTACACGAAGGCCGCGGACGTCGGCGGCGACCTCGTCGGCAAGATCGAGGCCGGCATCCCCGAGGACGATCCGCGCAATCCGGCAACGATCGCCGACAACGTCGGTGACAACGTCGGCGACGTCGCCGGCATGGGCGCCGACCTCTTCGAGAGCTACGCCGGCGCGATCCTGTCGACCGTGGTGCTCGGCGGCACGATGGTCCTCGGCAGGGTCGAGGGCGTCGACGCCGACAAGCAGAAGATGGCCGTGATGGCCTACCCGATCGTGCTCTGCGCGCTCGGCATCATCGCCTCGATCCTCGGCGCCAAGAAGGTCAAGACCGAGGACGAGAACCGGCTGGGCGCCGCGCTCTTCTCCGGCCTCTGGGCCGCGTCGGGCATCCTGATCGGGGTGATGGCGGTCGTCACCTGGCTGGTCGGCCCGCACATCGATGCGACGATCGGCCCGTGGAAGATCTACTTCGCGATGGTCATCGGCCTGCTGCTGGGCGTCGTGGTCGGCAAGGTCACCGAGTACTACACGTCCGAGAAGATGGGCCCGGCGCAGAACATCGCCCACCAGAGCACGACCGGTCCGGCGACCAACATCATCCACGGTCTCGCGACGGGCATGGAGTCGACCTGGATCCCGACGCTCCTGATCGCGAGCGGCATCTGGGCCTGCAACGGCCTCGCGGGCATCTACGGGATCTGCATCGCCGCCGTCGGGATGCTGTCGACGCTCGGCATCTCGCTCGGCGTCGATGCCTATGGGCCGGTCGCGGACAACGCGGGCGGCATGGCCGAGATGACCCACCAGCCCCCGGAAGTGCGCAAGCGCACCGACTCGCTGGATGCGACCGGCAACACCACGGCGGCGATCGGCAAGGGCTTCGCGATCGGCTCGGCAGCGCTGACCGCGCTCGCGCTCTTCGCGACCTACAAGGAAGCTGCGCGCGTGTCGATGGACCTCGCGGACGCCAGGGTCGTGATCGGCATCCTGATCGGCTCGATGCTCCCGTTCATCTTCTCGGCGATGGCCATGCGTGCGGTCGGGCGCGCGGCCAACCGGATGGTCGAAGAGGTGCGGCGGCAGTTCAAGGAGATCCCCGGCCTGCTCGAGGGCAAGGCCGAAGCCGACTACGGCCGTTGTGTCGCGATCTCGACCCAGGGCGCGCTGCGCGAGATGGTGCTGCCCGGGCTGATGGCCGTGATCGCGCCGGTGCTCTGCGGCTGGGTGTTCGGCAAGGGCGCACTCGGCGGCCTGCTCGCCGGCTCGCTCGGCTGCGGCGTGATGATGGCCCTGTTCATGGCCAACGCCGGCGGCGCCTGGGACAACGCCAAGAAG
>CAZSKV010000762.1:0-8457 GCA_964607495.1 uncultured candidatus Brocadiaceae bacterium | reverse complement strand
CGGCGCTGGACCGAGCAGTCGCGCTCGTAGAGGTGCACGATGTTGCCCTCGAGGTCGCCGAGGACCTGCACCTCGACGTGGCGCACGTGCTCGAGGAACTTCTCGAGGAACACGACGCGCGAGCCGAATGCGCTCATCGACTCCGAGCTCGCCTGGGCGATCGCTTCGTCCAGCTGGGACGGATCGCGCACGATGCGCATGCCGCGGCCACCGCCGCCGTGGGCTGCCTTGACCAGGACCGGCGCGTGCTGGCGGCAGAACTCGCGCGCGCGTTGCATGCCGTCGGCGGCGTCCAGGTCGACCGTGCACCCGGGCACGACCTGCACCCCCGCCTCCTGCGCGAGGTTCTTCGCGAGCACCTTGTCGCCCATCAGCCGCACGACCTCCGGACGCGGACCGATGAAGCGGATGCCGCGCCGCGCGCAGGCGGTTGCGAAATCCGGGTTCTCCGAGAGGAAGCCGTAGCCCGGATGGATCGCGTCGACCTTCGCCTTCTCGGCGACGTCGAGGATCTCCTGGATGCCGAGGTAGGCCTCGACCGGCTTCTTGCCGCGGCCGACCAGGTAGCTCTCATCCGCCTTGTAGCGGTGCTGGTGGTTCCGGTCCTCCTCGCTGAAGATCGCGACCGTGCGGATGCCGAGCTCGGTGCAGGCCCGGAACACGCGGATCGCGATCTCGCCGCGGTTCGCGCACATCACCTTGTGGAAGGGGGTGATCTCCATGGGTCAGGGTTCGGATGGTAGGGGAGTCCTGGATATCGGCCCAATGCGGAGTGGGGCTCCAGGGGAGAGTGCCTGCTTGCACCCGGGGTCATCGTGGTGTGCACCCGGTGCGACCCGACATCCAGATCGTCGAAGCGAAGCTGCCGCGCGGGTGGAATCGGGCGTCGACCTGCGCATGCCGCCGCGCTGAGCCTTGCAACGCGCGCCATCGCCTGTCTCCCGCTAAGCTGCAGCCCATCCCGCCCCGGGACCGCAGGTCACCCCAGCCATAGGAGATCACGCATGAAAGCTCTCGCTGCTGTCGTTGCGGCCCTCGCCGCGACCATGGCAACCGCCCAGGATCCGCCGAGTTCGTGCTTCGCGCCGCCCGTGCAGCTGCAAGCCGGCGACAAGTTCCTCGGCCACGAACGCCTCTTCCCCTCACCGGTCTACCACGACGTGGACGGCGACGGCCTCGCCGACCTCGTGGTCGGCGACCTCATCGGCCACCTGACGGTCGCGCTGCGCAAGCCCGGCAAGAAGTTCAGCTACGCGGCCGAGTCGAGGCTCAAGGGTGCGGACGGCAAGGACCTGAAGTTCCACAATTGGTGATGCATCGGCATGAGTCCACAGTTCGTGGACTTCAACGCGGATGGAAAGCTCGACATCGTCGCCGGCACGTTCAGTGGTTCGCCGTACGTCGCGTTCGGGTCGGCGGAAGGATGGAAGCAGCCGGTGGAGATCCTCGACCGGGATCAGCAGCGCATCCTGCTGAACCAGTTCTGGAATTACGACACCAAGAAGTGGGACACGACCAGGCGCTGCGATCCGGAAGGCGAGACCCCGGGTGAGGGGCACGCCACGTCCGCAGTCGCATTCGACTGGGACGGCGACGGCGACCACGACCTCCTGCTCGGCGACCACCGTTCTGGCCGCGTGTTCCTGCGCAGCAACGAGGGCACGGCCAAGGAGCCGCGCTTCGCGACCAAGAACCAGTCCGTGCTCGCCGACGGCGAGCCGATCGACGTGCCGGGCACCGTGGCGACGATCCGCCTCGTCGACTGGAACCAGGACGGCCGCACCGACCTCGCCTGCGGCAGCATGGGCGATGCCTACGGTCAAGCGGAAGGCGGCGGCGTCTATGTGTTCCTCAACACCGGCACGAAGAAGGCACCGGTCTTCGGCGCGCCGCTCGTGCTCGTCGAGCGCAGCAAGAAATCCGGCGGCGAAGGGCCGGTCCGCCCCGACTCGGGGCTCTACATGGACATCGCCGACCATGACGGCGACGGCGACCTCGATCTGGTCGTCGGTGGCTACTCGCATTGGAAGCCGACGCCCCCGGTCCTGAGCGCAGAGCAGCAGCAGCGCGTCAAGGAACTCCAGAGCGAGATCGCGGACCTGAACAAGCGCCTGTCGGCGTTCTACCAGGAGGCCCAGAAGGCGACGGAGGGTCTCGAGGAGGCTGCGGCCGAGAAGACCCGGAGCGAAGTGCTCGCCAGGTCCGCGACCGCGCGCAAGGACTTGGGCCAGGCCCTGCAGAAGGCGCAGAAGGAGCTGGCGCCGCTCGCGCCCGGCAACCAGCGCGTCTCCTATGTCTGGCTCTACGAGAACCGGGGCACTCCCGGCTCGCGCCAGGATCCGGCGCCCGCCGCCAAGCGCTGAGCAGCGCGCTCTTCTTCTCCCCGCGAAGGGTTGCCGCGTAGCATCCGGCACGATGCTCCGCCTGCTGCCCTTCGCGTTGCTGCTCTCCCTCCTGCCCGCCCAGACCCGGCTGCTGCGCTATCCGGACCTGCACGCCTCCCAGATCGTCTTCTGCTACGGCAGCGACCTCTGGAAGGTCTCGACCGACGGGGGCCTGGCGACCCGCTTGACCGCGCACCCGGGACTCGAGCTCTTCCCGAAGTTCTCGCCCGACGGCAGGTGGATCGCGTTCACCGGCCAGATCGACGGCGACGAGCAGGTCTACGTGATCCCCAGCGAGGGCGGCGAACCGCGGCAGCTGACCTTCTACCCGGCACGGGGGCCTCTGCCCGACCGATGGGGCTACGACAACCAGGTCCACGGCTGGACGCCTGACGGGCAGGCGGTCTTGTTCCGCAGCCTCGCCGACGGCTGGACGACGCCGATGTCCCGGCTCTACACGGTCAAGCTGACCGGCGGCCTGCCGAAGGTGCTGCCGATGCCGGTCTCGGGCGCCGGTGATTTCTCGCCCGACATGCGGCAGATGGTCTACTCGCCGCTGGTCAGGGACTTCCGCACCTGGAAGCGCTACGAGGGCGGCTGGGCCCAGGACCTGTGGCTCTTCGACCTGCAGACCGCGGCGGCGCGCAATCTGACGAACCACCCGCGCACCGACCGCGACCCGATGTGGATCGGTGCGCAGATCTGGTGCGCGAGCGACCGCACGGGCACGCTGAACCTCTACCGGATCGACCCGAGAACCGGCGAGACGACGCAGGAGACCGACAGCAAGACCTGGGATGTGCGCTGGCCGTCGAAGGCCGAGGACGCGCGGATCGTCTACGAGATCGGCGGCGAGCTCGCGGTCTTCGACTGCGGGACCCGGCAGGAGCGCAAGGTGCTCGTGCAGGTCCCCGACGACGGACTGTGGAAGCGGCCGTCACGGGTGTCGGCGGAGAAGTACCTGAGCGAAGCCGCGTTGTCGCCGCACGGCGAGCGCGTGCTGGTGGTCGCGCGTGGCGACGTGTTCACGGTGCCGGTCGAGCACGGTCCGGTGCGCAACCTGACGCAGAGCTGCTCGGCGCACGACAAGCACGCGGTCTGGTCGCCGGACGGGCGGCAGATCGCCTTCGTCTCGGATCGCTCGGGCGAGGAGCAGCTCTACGTCGTCGCGCAGGATGGCAGCAGCAAGCCCGAAGCGCTGACGACCGACCTGAAGGCGATGCTCTACACGCCGGCCTGGTCCCCCGACGGCAAGCAGATCGCGATCTCCGACAAGGACGGCAGGCTCTACGTGATCGACGTCGCGACCCGGCAGCGCACGCTCGTGGACGACGAACCGCGCGGGCAGCTGCAGGACTTCGGCTGGTCGCCTTGCAGCGGCTGGCTCTGCTACAGCAAGAGCGAAGGCAGCACGATGCGTTGCGTCTGGCTCTGGTCGCGCGCCGAGCAGAAGGCCACGCGGGTGACCAGCCCGTTCGAGAACTCGCGCGCGCCGGTGTTCGATCCCAAGGGCGAGCGCCTGTTCTTCCTCGGCAACCGCAGCTACGCGCCGCGCATCAGCGGCGTCGAGTTCAACTACGCCGGCGACCGGCAGACCGGGATCTTCGCGCTGGCGCTGCGCACCGACGCCAGGCCGCTCTTCGGTCCGCGCTCGGACGAGGTCAAGGTCGAGGAGGCGGCGGCCAGCAAGCCTGCGACCTCGAAGCCGGCGACCGCTGACGCAGTCCCGACGCGCATCGACCGCGATGGCCTCGCGCAGCGCGTCGAGCAGGTTCCGGTCGGGTTCGAGAACTGGACCGGGCTCGACGCGGGCGGCGGGCACCTCTTCTATCTGCGCGCGCCGGCCTTCTACTACGGCCGCGAGCCGGATACGAAGGCGACGCTCTACGTGTTCGACCTCGCCGAGCGCAAGCAGACCGAGATCGGCGAAGCCGCGGCCGGGTTCACGCTCTCGGCCGACGGGAAGAAGCTGCTGCTCAACGAAGGCGGCGGGCGCCTGTCGGTCATGGACGCGACCCCGGCTGGCAAGGCGCTCAAGAAGAGCGTGAGCCTCGCGAAGCTCGAGTACGACCGCGTGCCGGCCGAGGAGTGGCTGCAGATCTTCGACGAGGTCTGGCGGCGCTTCCGTGACTTCTTCTACGCGGAGAACATGCACGGCTACGACTGGGAAGGCCTGCGCGCGCAGTACCGACCGCTGGTCGCGCACGTCGCGCACCGCGCCGACCTGAACTACGTGATCGGGGAGATGATCGCCGAGTTGAATGCCGGCCACGCCTACATCGTCGGCGGCGACCAGGCGCAGACCGAACGGGCGCGCGTCGCGCTGCCGGGTTGTCGCTTCGAGCTCGACGAGAAGGCGGGTCGCTACCGGATCACGCGGATCCTGACCGGCCAGAACGACGATCCGCGCTACCGCGCGCCGTTGACCGAGATCGGGGTCGATGCGCGCCTCGGCGACTACGTGCTCGCGATCGACGGTGTGGAGCTGCGTGGCGACGACAATCCGTACCGGTTGCTGCGCCACAAGGGCGAGCATCCGGTCACCCTGCTCCTCAACGAGAAGCCGGCACAAGAGGGCGCGCGCAAGGTCGCGTTCCGGCCGCTCGCGAGCGAGGACGCGCTGCTCTACTGGAGCTGGACCAACGACAGGCGCTCGATCGTCGACTTCCTGTCGCAGGGGAAGGTCGGTTACCTCCACATCCCCGACATGGGCGCCGACGGCCTGCGCGAGTGGATCAAGTGGTACTACCCGCTCCTCGACAAGGAGGGCCTCGTGATCGACGCGCGCTACAACGGCGGCGGCAATATCTCGCGCATGGTCATCGAGCGCCTGCGCCGCGTGCTGCTGATGGGCGGCTTCGGCCGGACGACCGGCTTCCAGCCCTATCCGGACGGCGTGTTCCCGGGCCATCTGGTCTGCCTGCTGAACGAGAACAGCGCCTCCGACGGTGACATCTTCCCGGCGATGTTCCGGCGCGCGAAGCTCGGCCCCCTGGTCGGCAAGCGCTCGTGGGGCGGCATCGTCGGCATCACCAACCGCGGCACCCTGCTCGACGGCGGCACGACCAACGTGCCGGAGTTCGCGAACACCGAGCTCGACGGCGAGTGGACCATCGAGGGCCACGGCGTCGACCCTGACTTCGTGGTCGAGAACGACCCCGAGTCCCTGCTCAAGGGCCGCGATCCGCAGCTCGAGAAGGCTGTCGAGCTCGTGATGAAGGCCATCGCCGAGAAGCCGGTCAAGCCACCTGTGCGGCCCGCGCTCCCGGTGAAGCGATGAACCCCCTGGCGTTCCGGCGCACGGCCTGGCTCCTGGCACTGGCTTGCAGCGGTTCTGGTCTCCTTGCCCAGGAGAGCCGTCCGGCCGCACCGGGGAAGCTGGGGCTCGTGCTCGCCGGCGGCGGCGCGCGCGGCGCGGCGCACATCGGCGTGCTCAAAGTGCTCGAGGAGCTGCGCGTGCCGGTCGATCTGATCGCGGGCACGAGCATGGGTTCGATCGTCGGCGGGCTCTACGCGTACGGCTTGTCCGCGGCGGAACTCGAGCGGGTCATGCTCTCGATCGACTGGGAGTTCGCGCTCGGCGACAAGCCGGCGCGCGAGCACGTGCCGTTCCGCCGCAAGCAGGACGACGCGGACTTCCTGCTCGACTTCAAGCTCGGCGTGCGCGATGGGCGCCTACGGCTGCCCAAGGGCCTGATCCAGGGCCAGCACGCGCTCCTGCTCTTCAAGATGTTGAGCCTTCACGCCTGGAAGCTGCGCTCCTTCGACGAGCTGCCGCTGCCCTTCCGCGCGGTCGCCACCGACATCGCCAACGGCCAGCAGGTCGTGCTCGGGAGCGGCGATCTCGCGACCGCGATGAAGGCGAGCATGTCGATCCCCGGGGCGTTCGCCCCGACCGTGATCGACGGCCGCGAGCTCGTGGACGGCTTCGTCGTGAACAACATCCCGATCGATGTCGCCAGGCGGATGGGGGCCACGCGGATCCTCGCGGTCGACGTCGGATCCCCGCTGCTGAAGCCGGAGGACCTGACCGACCCGCTCGCAATCACCGGCCAGATGGTCGGGATCATGATGCAGGAATCGGTCGCCAAGCAGAAGCGCACGCTGACCGCGGACGACCTGCTGATCGTGCCGGACCTCGGGGAGTTCACCACCACGGCCTTCGACCGCGTGCGCGAGGCGATCGCGATCGGCGAGAAGGCGGCGCGGGCGCAGGCCGGCGCGCTGCGCCGGTTCGCGGTCAGCGAGGCGGAATACGCGCAGTATCTCGCGCGGCAGCGGCAGCGGCCGGCCAGCCCGCCGCGCATCTCGGCGATCGAGATCCAGGGCGCGGAGCGGATCGCCACCGAGGTCGTGCGTGGCACGATGTCGATCCAGCCCGGAGACGTGCTCGACCAGGAGCGCCTGCTGCAGGACTTCGAGCGCATCTACGGGCTCGACCACTACGACCTCGCCTGGTTCGAGCTGCGCGCCGACGGCGACCAGGTCGTGCTGGTGGTCAGGCTCGTCGAGCGACCTTGGGGCCCCAACTACCTGAGCTTCGGGTTGCGCGCGAGCACCGAGATCGGCCACGTGACGAACTTCGACCTCGGAACGCGGTTCACGATGACCGGCCTCGACAGCGCCGGCTCGGAGCTGCGGGCGGGGCTCACGCTCGGCACGAACTCGCAACTCGATGCCGAGTACTACCGACCCTTCGCGGCCAACTCACCGTTCTTCGCCGCGGTACACGCAGCAGGCAAGGACTACCCGGTGCGCGAGTACCAGAACGGGGCGTTCGTCAGCGAGTCGGACGTGATGCAAGGCGACTACGGCGCCGACCTTGGCCTCGAGATCGCGCGCCGCCTCGAAGTGCGCACGGGGATCTTCGGCACCGTGGGCTCCGCGGACACCCAGATCGGATTGCCGTCCAGCTTCCCGGACTCGTTCCAGGACGCAGGCTTCGTGGTCAAGGTGACCTTCGACACCCTGGACAACGCCAACCTGCCGACGAGCGGCATGCAAGTGCAGGTCAGCTACGCGGTGGGCAACGAATCGCTCGGCGCCGACGTAGCGTATGAACGCGGGAGCGTCCTCGGCATCGCGGCCGCGCCGCTCGGCGCGTTCGCAGTGCTCCTGCGGGGGGAGCTCGTCACCGCCATGGACGGCACGTTGCCGGCGCAGCAGGAGGGCACGCTCGGCGGGTTGTTCCGGCTCTCGGGTCTGCACATCGACGAGTACCGGGCGCAGCACACCGCGATGCTGGGTCTGGCGTTGACCCATCGCCTCGGCAAGCGTTCCTACGTCGGCTTCTCGGTGGAGACCGGCGATCGGTGGGACCAGCGCTCAGCAGTGTTCGAGCAACCGCTGGTGGCCGGCAGCGTGTTCGTCGGCCTGGACACGCCCTTGGGTCCGCTCTACGTCGGCTATGGGATGACGGAGCAGGACCAGCACGCGGCGTACTTCCTCATCGGGCGCCGCTACTGACGGAAGCGAGGAGGTCGCTGCTCGAGCGACCTCCTCGCGGCGGATCCGCCCGATCAGGGCGTGTTGAGGTAGGCGTGCAGCGCGTCGCTGAGCGACATCGAGCCGAAGAGCGGGCCGCCCTGGTCGACGATCGCCCACTGGAACCAGAGCTGCACTCCGACGAAGGCCGGGTTGTTCGGGATCGCGAGCGGCTGCACCGCAGCGCCTGCCGCGTCGGTCACGCTCGCAAGCGATGCCGCGACCGCGAGCGACGGGTAGATCGTGCACGAACCGAGCGCGATGTCCGACCTGGCCCCGGCGATGAAGAGCAGTGCCGGTGTGGTGGCGCGCGTGTTCGTCAGGCCGATCCCGAAGGTCGTGCTCGGAACCGATGCCGGACCGGTTGCGCCGATGCGCGGAGTGCCCGTGCCGGCGCAGGCGTGGCCGACCGAGTAGGCGTACGACCCGCCCATCGTGAGCTGGTCGATCGCGAAGAGCTCGGCGCCGTGCAGGCCGTCATTGGCCTGGAACACGATCTTGTCGCCGATGCGGACGAAGTTGAGCGGGTTGCTCGAGTTGACGCCGGCGTTGAGGTCGGCAACCTGCTTGGTGCCGGCCGCGGTGCCGT
>CAZSKV010000761.1:0-9624 GCA_964607495.1 uncultured candidatus Brocadiaceae bacterium | reverse complement strand
GTCGAGGTCGACGAGCAGGGCAAGGAGGTGTTCCGGATGGACAACGTGCTCGGCGCCTGGGACGCCGAATGCCTCGACAGCGGCAACCTGCTCGTGACCGAGTTCGCGGTCGGGCAGGTCAAGGAGGTCACGCGCGCCGGGGAGGTCGTCTGGTCCTTCTCCGACCTGAAGAACCCCTACTGCGCGACGCGGCTGGGCAACGGCAACACGCTGATCGCCGACACCTTCGCCAACCGTGTGATCGAGGTCACGAAGGCCGGCGAGATCGCCTGGAAGTACGACCGCGGGGTCAAGCCCGCCGACTGCGAACGGCTGCCCAACGGCAACACGCTGATCGCCGACATGTCGAAGGACCGCGTGATCGAGGTCTCGCCGGCCGGCGACGTGGTCTGGGAGATCCGCAACATGTTGGGCGTCTACGACGTCGATCGGCTCTCGAACGGCAACACGCTCGTCACCCTGCGCATGCTGACCAAGGTCATCGAGATCGACCGCGACGGGAAGGTGGTCTGGCAGATCGGCAACCTGAACTCGCCGAGCGACGCCGATCGCCTCACGAACGGCAACACGCTCGTCGCCGAGAACGGGGGCGTGCGCGAATTCGACCGCGCCGGCAACGTCGTCTGGAAGAAGACGATGAGCTGGGCGGTCGAGGTCAATCGCTACTGATGCTCCTGCTCGTACTCCTGCTCGTCGCCCAGGATCCCTTCCCCCGACCTGGCGCCGACGCCACCGGGATCGTGCTCGACGAGAAGGGCCAGCCGATCGCCGGGGCGCGGATCACGGTCAGGCGGCGTCCCGGGGCCGAGTCGCAATGGAACGAGGCGATCGATCGCGTGCTCGCGGTCACGCCGATCCCGAGCGTGACGAGCGCGCGGGACGGCGAGTTCGTCCTGCCCTTGAACCGGGATCACCGCCGCCTGGGACTCGCCGGTGAGGCGAAGTTCGTCGTCACCGTCGAGAAACCGGGGTTCCAGACCTGGAACGAACCCCTGCCCTACGGCTTGTGGGGCTGGCTGGGCTCACGCGTCGTACTGCGAGAGCTGCGGCAGAGTGACACGCTCACCTGCGTGATCGCGGCGCCGCCGCCGGATACCCACCTCTTGCTGCGTCGCGTCGTCGGCTCCGAATCCGCGGGCACGGAACTCGTGCCCGTCCCTGCGGGCGGCAAGGTCGAGGTCAGGATGCCGCTCCTGCCCTGGCCGCCGCTCCTCACTGGCCACGAGGACTGGCAGCCGATCCGGATCGAGGCCCAGGTCCTGCACCCTGGCCGTTCGACGAAGGCGCGCGCAATCGACCCGCGGCAGGTGGTCCAGCTCGAGCTCGGCGCGGCGCGCGGACCGGCGAGCCGGGTCGAGCGCAGCGATGCCAGGCCGCTCTTGGGTCTGCGCGCGCGCTACCGCTTCCCCGATGGCTCACAGGCGTGGATTCCCCTGCCCGGAGGCGAAGTGCCACACGACGAAGTGCTGATCGTCACGGCGCTCGTCGCGGACGGCTGCCGCACGAACGAACGGCCCGAGACCATGGTCCTCCACCCTCTCGAGGCTCCACCACCGGAGCCGCCGGTCCGCGAACGGCAGGTGGTCGGTCAGCTCGGCCTGCTGATCCACGACGGCGAAGGCCGGCCGATCGTCGGCGCCACGGTGCTCTTGTCGCCGCGCGCACTGGCGGAGGCCCCGATGCGCGGACCGCTGCCGGCCACCGATGCCAAGGGGAGGCTCGTGCTCGACGACTTGCAGCCGGGGCACCATTCGCTGATCGCGATCGGGGATGGGCACTTGAGCGCCCAGTCGCAGTTCCAGATCCATGCCGGACAGGGCACCGAACTCGACCTCACGTTGGTGGCCGCGAGTCCGCGGCGGGTGGTGTCGGTCGGCATCAACGACCAGAGCGTCCCGTTCGCCCCGATCGTCCTGGTCCAGGCCAACCAACCGCGATGGGGCAATGCGCTGCACACCGATTCGTGCGGCAGGCTCCTGGTTCCGGTTGCGCGCGACGAGGACTCCCAGATCCAGTTGCAGGACCGCTGGGGCGCGAACACGCCGATCCCCCTCGCGACCGACGAACCCGCGCGCGTCCCATGCCTGGGCCGCGTGCCCTTGCTCGTGCACACCGAGCACGACGTGTGGATCACTCGCGACGAGCGCCGCCGTGGTGGCGGTGGCAGCGGCACGCACTGGCGGGGTCAACCGCGCAACGGCATCTCCGCGCTGCTCGTGCGCGGACTCGTCGAAGCGGGCGAGATCCTGACGCTGGGCGTGTTCGATGCGCCGGCGTTCCAGCTCTCCGCCGACGACATCCCGGAGGACCGGCGCGCCGGTTTCATGCCGGTCGAGATCGACCGCTCACGCATCACGCGGGTCGTGCCCTTGCGTCTGGACACGGGTGACGGCCAGGGACTCGACACGCTGCAGTTGGCACCGTGGACGATCTTTCACTCCGGCGCGATGACCGGACCAGGCGCTGGGAACCACGCCCAACGACAGCCCGATGGCAACTGGGCGTTCGTCGCCCGGGATGGCGCCCCGTACCGCTGCACGGTCATGCACCCGGACTACCTGCCGACGGACGTGACGATTCCGGCGCGGCCACAGGGAAACACCGCCGAGCCGGCGGTCGAAGTGCGCCTGCTGCGTGGCGTCGCGATCCGGATCCGGATTGCGCCGAAGACCCCTCCGAACCTGCTCGCGGGCTGGAACGCCCAGGTCCGCGACAAGAAGACCGGGCGCTTCGTGCTCTGGACCTTCGGACCGGGGCCGCAGGTCGCCGAGGCCAACCTCGGCAAGCCGATCGTGCTCACACTGCCCCATGGCTTCGCGCCGGGCGAGTACACGGTGCAGTTCACGATGAACCCCGGATACCCCAATCGCACGCGGGAGATCACGCTCACGGCCGGGAAGCCGGCCGTCCTCGACATGGACCAGGAGTAGTGGCCGGGAGCCGGTGTCCGATCCAGAGGGTAGGCTATGGGTCGACCGCCCGTGCCGGGGAAGTGATCGCCCGTTGCGCCCGAATGGACCACATCCAGATCGTCGAAGTTGGCCCGCGTGACGGGCTGCAGAACGAACCGAACCCCGTCCCGACGGACGTGAAGATCGCGTTCGTCGAGGCCCTGGCGGATGCCGGGCTCGAAGAGATCGAGGTCTCGTCGTTCGTGTCGCCGAAGTGGCTGCCGCAGCTCGCGGATGCCGACGAGGTGTTCGCGCGGATCCGCCGCAGGCCAGGCGTCAGCTACAGCGCCCTGGTGCCGAACGAGCGTGGGCTCGAACGGGCACTGCGGGCCAAGGTCGACAAGATCGCGGTGTTCACGGCGGCGAGCGAGACCTTCAACCGCAAGAACGTGAACGCCTCGATCGCGCAGACGCTGGCCACCTGCAGAGCCGTGGTGCAGCAGTCTCCGGTGCCGGTGCGCGGCTACGTGTCCACCGCGTTCTGGTGTCCCTACGAGGGTCGCGTCGCGCCGGAGCGCGTCGCGGTCGTGGTCGACGCCCTGTTCGACCTCGGCTGCCGCGAGATCTCGATCGGGGACACGGTCGGACGCGCGATGCCCGACGACGTCGAAGACCTGCTGCAGGTGCTGCTCGCGCGCCATCCCGCGCGCAACTTCGCGATGCACTTCCACGACACCGGCGGCCAGGCGATCCCCAACAGCCTGCGCGCCGACGCCCTGGGGGTCCGGCGCTTCGATGCCTGCACCAACGGGCTCGGAGGCTGTCCCTATGCGCCGGGCGCGTCGGGAAACGTCGGCACCGAGGCACTGGCCCGTGCGTTCGGGTCGCGCGTGCTCGTCGATTTCGCGAAGCTCGAGGTGGCCGCGCAGTTGATCCGACAGCACGTGTGGAAGTCCTAGGTCCCGACCGCAAGACTGCTGTCGGCCATGGCTCGTGCCGGCCCGTCCGAGCACTTCCGTCCAAGAGAGAATCAGATGCCCGCGCTCCCTCCCGTTCGCCAGCTCGTCATCGAATGGCTCGACGACAACTACCACTTCGGTGATGCCGAGAGCCTGATCCAGAGCGACGAGCGGTCCTTCCTCGAGCACGGCATCCTCGACAGCCTGGGCTTCGTGAAGCTGATCCTGCACCTCGAGAACACCTACGCGCTGCGGATCGAGCGCAAGGACCTCAGCCCGGCGAACTTCGACAGCCTAGGCAAGATCGTGCGCTACGTGACCGCGCACCCGGCCTACCACGGACCGCGATGACCGCCGGCGAGCCGTTCTTCGTGCCCTCTGCGGCCGTGGCGACGAACTCGGCGATGGCCGCGTTCCGCCGGCACTGCGGCGCGCGTGACCATGCGAGCCTGCAGGACTGGGCCATCGCGGCGCCGGTGCGCTTCTGGAAGACCTTGCTCGAATGGTCGGGACTCGCGTTCGGCGGCAGTCCGGATCCCGCACTGGTCGGTGACGGCGTCGCGACCGCGCGGTTCTTCCCCGGCGTGCAGCTGAGCTATGCCGAGAACCTGCTGCGCGCGCGCGACGCGGCCCACGACCACGCAACCGCGCTCGTCGCGTGTGACGAGGCCGGCCAGCGCACCGAGCTCACACGCCACCAGCTGCGCGAGACCGTGCTGCGGACCGCGAGTGTGTTGCAACGGCTCGGTGTGGGTCCGCGCGACCACGTCGTCGCGATCGCGAAGAACTCGGCGGAGTCCGTGATCGCCTGCCTCGCGACTGCGGCCCTCGGCGCGGTGTGGTCGTCCGTGGCCCCGGACATGGGGACTGCGGCGATCCTCGCGCGCTTCGCCCAGCTCGAGCCCAAGGTCCTGCTCACGGTCGCTTCGCACCAGCATCACGGCAAGAAGCGGGACCTCGAGCCAACCTGGCGCGAAGTGGCCGCGGCGCTGCCCATGCTCGTCCGCAGCATGGGGTTCGACGAGCTGCTCGCCGCGGCAGCGCAGAGCGAGCCGATCGCCGGTTTCCAGCGCTTCGCGTTCGATCATCCGCTCTTCGTGCTCTTCTCCTCGGGGACCACCGGCAAGCCCAAGGCGATCGTGCACGGCATCGGCGGTTCCCTGCTCGAGCACTGGAAGGAACAGGCGCTGCACTCCGCGTTCACGCCCGAGGACACGCTCTACTTCCACACGACCTGCGGCTGGATGATGTGGAACTGGCAGCTCTCGGCGCTCGCCTGCGGCACGCGCCTCGTGCTCTACGACGGTTCGGTGTCGCACCCGAACCCGGATTCGCTGTTGCAGATGCTGCTCCGCGAGCAGGTCACGGTGTTCGGCACCAGCCCCGCCTACCTGCACTACCTGCGCGACATGCGCATCGAGCCACGGGAGCTCGGCGACTGGAGCCGCCTGCGGGCGATCCAGTCCACCGGGTCGATCCTCTTCGATGCGCAGTACGAGTGGGTCGAGGCGCACTGGAAGCATCTGCCGATCCAGTCGATCTCGGGCGGCACCGACCTGCTCGGCTGCTTCGTGCTCGGCAATCCCGAGCTGCCGGTCTGGAAGGGCGAGAGCCAGTGCGTGAGCCTGGGTCTCGACGTCCGCGCCCTGGATGCGCAGGGGCCACAGCGCATCGGCACGGGCGAGCTGGTGTGCGCGAACGCGTTCCCATCCCGGCCGCTCGGTTTCCACGCCGATCCGTCGGGCACGCGTTTCCACGAGACCTACTTCGCGCAGCACCCCGGCCTGTGGACGCATGGCGACTTCGTGCAGCTCACGGCGCACGGCACGGCGCGCATCCTCGGTCGCTCCGACGGCACGTTGAACATCAAGGGCGTGCGGATCGGCCCGGCCGAGATCTACGGCATCCTGCAACAGCTGCCCGGGATCCAGGACAGCCTCGCCCTCGAACAGGAAGCCCCGCACGAACTCGGTGGCAGCCGGCTCGTGCTGCTCGTGGTCCTGGCCCCGGGCGTCACCTTGGACCGGCCGTTGTTGCTGCGGATCAAGAAGGAGCTGAACCAGCGCGGCTCGTCGAATCACGTCCCCGCGGTCATCGCGAAGGTCACGGCGGTGCCGGTCACCTTCTCCGGGAAGAAGTCGGAACGGGCCGCGACCGAGGCGTTGCACCGCCGCGAGGTCAAGAACCGCGCGGCGATCCGCAACCCGGAAGCGCTCGACGAGATCGCGCGGCTGGATCTGCCCGCGACCTGAGGCGGCGCGCCTCGCAGCTCAGCCACTGAGTCTGGCGAGGTGCGCGGCCAGCTTCTCGGCACCCTTGGCATCGTCGTCCAGGAGCGCCTCGACGAGGCGCAGCAGGGTGCGCGCCTGGGCGGAAGGGGCCTGGCTGCTGCAGGCCAGCCGGGCAAACGGACGCGCGCTCGCGGCGGTTGCCTTGCTGGCGGCGGGCACGAGCATCTGGCGGCACTTCTGGAGCGCGCGATCCGCGAGATCGGCGCCGATCCGATCCCAGGCGCCACCGTCCGGCGCGAGCTCGAGGGCGGTCCGGGCGGCGGCGAGGAACTCGTCCCGCTCCGCACTCGCAGGCAAGTCTGCCGCCAGATCCACCGCGCGCCGGAACTCACCGGTCGCATAGTGGTATCGCGCGCGGTCGAGTGGCCACGCATGCAGGTGCGCCAGGACCGAGCCCAGCACTGCCGCGACCGCGAGCAGCACGAGCCCACGCCGGATCCAGGCGCCGCGCTGCCGGAATCGCGCGAGCTCGACGGGATCGACTTCGCAGGCCAGCAGCGTCTGCACGCGCTGCTCCTCGCTCGGATGCCGCAGCGAGGCGCGCGTCCGCTGCCCGGAAGGCAGCACATCGCCGATGCGCTGCAACGCCCGGATGCATGCCGTGGCGCTGCCCAAGGCCTCGGCGGAGAACCGGTCGGCTTCGAGTTCGAAGCGGTGCGCGAGCAGCCGGTATCCGAGCAGCATCGCTACTCCACCGAGCACGACCGCGCCCCAGATCAAGAGGTGTGGGAGCCCACTCTGCACCAACCACGCTCCCGGCTGCAGCAGGCAGATCGGGACGATCGCGGCCAGCAGCATGAACCAGGCCGGATGGTTGCCGCGCGCATGTCCGACTTCGTGCGCGATCACGCCCGCAAGGGCCTCGGGTTCGCTGCGCAACAACGAAACCAGGCCGTCGCTGACCAGCAGGTAGCGTGGCCACCGGATCAGGCCGACCAGCGCCGCGTTGGCTTCCCGGAAACCGGTGCGCAGCACCAGGACCCGCTTGCGCGAGAACCCGAGGGCATCGGCCACGCGCGCAACGAGCTCCTGGACGCGCGATCGATCCAGGGACCGCGCTGGCAGGAACACGGCGACGAGCGGCGGGAACACCACACAGAGCACACCGACCATCGCGAGCAGCCCCAACGTCGTGCCGAGTGACGTGGCCTGCAGCCATGCCTGCAGGCGCGGATCGAACCCCGCAAGATCACCGAGCGAGGCGATGAAGAAGATCGTCGTCCCCAGCAAGAGCGTCATGCCGACCCGGCGCCTGGCGACCGGCAGTGCGAGCGCGAGCAGCGGCCCCAGGAGGACGAGCAGTTCGAGCGCGCGCAGGCCCGAGCCGAGATGCGCGGCCACGGTCGGCAGGTCGGCGGCCGCCAGGTAGGCGGCATAGGCGAAAGGCACCGCATGCGCGGCGAACCGGCTGCGCCGTTCCTTCAGGAACCACGGCACGAGCAGCAGCGGCGTCGCGAGCAGGACTCGCAACAGGGAGGGATCCGCGGGAAGCCACCAATCGAGCAGGCCATGGCCGGCGAGCACCAGCAGGCCGGCCAGGAATGGCAGCGGCAGGCCCAACCGCTACTTCCCGGAGTCTTTCTTGGTCTCGTCGCCGCCCTTCTCGCCGAAGCCGGCCTTCACGAGTTCGGCGAACTTCGGGTGCTTGCGCACATTCGTGAGATCGGGGTCCTGATCGAACATGCTGCGGCGGAGCCGCTGCGACGAGTCGACCTTGTCCGAGTTCTGCAGTTGGAACAGCTTCTCGAGCGCAGCGAGAGCGCCGTCGATGTCACCAGCCAGGCTCATGTTGCAGGCGCCGTTGTAGTAGTCGTTCGGCACGAGGACCCGCTGGCTCTTCTCGGCGCGCGCGAAGAACTCCTTCAGCAGCTGGGCCGAACTCGGGTAGTCCCGCAGCTGGTAGTAGACGTCGGCGAGCTTCTGCTGGGCATCGATCTGGTCGTCCTCCTTGCCCGTCTCCATCTCCTTCTTGAGCTTCTCGATCTGCTTGGTTGCGAGTTCCTTGTCGCCCCAGCCCCACAGCGCGTAGCTGAGCGCCTGTCGCAGGCCCTCCTGCTCGAACTCCTCGTCGAGCGCGATCTTCTTCACGAGAGCCATCGCTTCTTCGCCGGGGCCCTTCGGGTACAGATCACGGAGCGCTGGCACGACCTGCTGCCGCTGCCGCTCGGGGAACTGCTCCGGCGTGTCGACCACGAGCTTCAGGTAGAAGCGCCCGACGTAGGGCATCAGTGGCGCCAGCGGCGAGTACTGCCCGGCGAACACGATCCCGCTGCTCATCTCCTTGGCGAGGTACGAGAAGGCGAAGGTCGTCAGCAGGCTGTCGAGTTGCTTGACGTTCGGCAGGTCCTTGGTCTTGCTCGGGTCCTTCGGGAGATGCCCCGCGATCGCGTCGATGCCTGCCGTGCCTTCCTTGAGCGCGGCCTGCACGGCCACGGTCAACTTCTGGCGGTCCTTGCCGTCGGACTCGAGCCAGGCCTTGACCGACTCGGCGGCCGTTGCTGCCGGCGGCTTCGCGGGCTCCTTCTCCGGGTCCTGGGCGAAGGAGAAGATCGACAAGACGAGCGCAGCGGCTGACAGTGCGAACGGGTTCATGCGGGCTCCTCCATGGAGGCGATGCCCTGGCAACCTTAGCCCCCGCCCTGCACCCGAAACAGGGGCCCAGCCGCCACCGGCGTGCCGAAGGCGGCGGTGATCAGGGCCTCGACCACGTGGTCGAGGGGCAGCCACGCACTCCGATCCGCGGTTGGCATGGCCTCCCGGTTCGCCGCCGTGTCGAGGATGCCGGGCGCGACGACCGCGACGCGCACACCTTGCCCGGAGAGCTCCGCGTGCCAGCTGGCGGCGGCCGCGTGCAGCGCCGACTTGGCAGCCAGATAGAGCGACATGCCCGGGACCACTTCCCCGACCGCCGCGGCCCCGGTGAACACGATCGCGCCGGCGCGCCGACGCTTCATCGGCCCGACGACGGCCCGGGCCAGTGTGAGCGGCGCGAAGACGTTGGCTTCGAAGAGGGCCTGCATGTCTCCCGCCGCGTCCCGGCCGGCCTCGACCATCTGGAACGCACCCTGCGTCGTGATCAGTGCATCGATCGGGCCGAGCGCATCGTGCACACCCTTGGCAAAGCCGGCGGCCGCCTCGCCATCCACCGGGCCGACGACCCCGACCAGGGCCTTTGCCGTGAGGCAGCTCGCGCGCACCTTCTCGACCTGCCACGGCTTGCGAACCGGAACTCCGACCGCTGCCCCGAGAGCAACGAGCCGTGCCAGCACCGCGGCGCCGAGCTCGCCCGTGGCCCCACCGACCAGGACCGTCCTGCCGCGCAAGGAGGCGACCGTGTTGACAGGCATGGGGAAACTCAGGGTCAGAGGGTCAATTGCCTGTCAGCACAGCCGCGACCACGGACTCGCAACCGGCGTGCCGCTCAGAACTTGACCTGCACGGGCTTCCGTTCGGTCTCTTCCTTGATCTCGAAGTACTCGGCGA
>CAZSKV010000760.1:0-3798 GCA_964607495.1 uncultured candidatus Brocadiaceae bacterium | reverse complement strand
TCGTCGTCGACTTCCAGGGCATGCTGCCGAACTACACCTTCAAGAGCAGCTTCGACCCGGTGCTCGACCGCGTGAACCTCGGCGGGCTCGCGCCGCTGGTCGAGACCTACCTGCGCGATCAGGTCGAGCGCGCGGCCGGGCGCAAGTAGGCGCGACGGCCGGCGGGGCCTGCGCCTAGACGCCCCAGATCTTGACCTCGGGCTGCAGCTGCACGCCGAAGCGGTCGGCCACACGCTGGCGGACGGCCGCCATCAGGTCGAGGAAGTCGTGCGCCGTGCCCTCGCCTTCGTTCACGAAGTAGTTGGCGTGCTTCGCCGAGACGCTCACGTTGCCCTTGCGCATGAGCTTGCAACCGGCCTGTTCGATCAAGGCTCCGGCCGCCTGGCCCGGCGGGTTGCGGAACACGCAGCCGACGCTCTTCTGCGTGACCGGCTGGGTCATGTTGCGCCGGCGCAGCGACTCCTCGAGCCGGCTGTAGATCGCCTGGGGTGAGTCGGGCACCAGCTCCCAGGTGGCGGCGAGGGCGATGCGGTCCCCGAGGTTGCCGTTGCGGTACTCCGGCGTCAGCTCCCTGCGGGCGAAGGTCCGGATCTTGCCATCGTGGTCCACGGCGCGCATCTCGACCAGCCGGTCAAAGGTCGCGCCATCGCGCGTGCCGGCATTCATCGCCACGGCGCCGCCGACCTGCGCCGGGATGCCGACCAGGGTCTCGAGCCCGGCCAGCCCGACGTCCTTCGTGGCCCGCAGCAGGCTCGGCAGCGAGGTGCCGGCCCAGGCCGTGATCCGGTTCTTGTCGCGGACCGTCCGGTTCAGGCTCGCGAGCGTCAACACGACGCCGTCGACCCCCTCGTCGGCGACGAGCAGGTTGCTCCCACCGCCGAGCACGTAGAGCGGCAACGCGTTCTCCCGCGTGACCAGCGTGACGCGCGCGACATCGTCCTCGGTGAACGGCTCGCAGAACCAGCGGGCGGGACCGCCGATCCGGACATGGGTCGAGGGCGCGAGCACGACGTTCTCGCGCAGCACGCCCTGCCAGTCGCCCAGGGCCACACGCAGATCAAAGGACTTCAACTACTGCCTCCAGGACCTTGTCGATGTCTCCGGCGCCGAGCAGGAGCAGCAGGTCCGAGGGTGCACAGAGCAACCGGACCCGTTCCGGTAGCGTATGCACAGCGCCTCCCCATTCGCAGGCCCCCCCGCGCAGCTGCACCGCCCGCACCAGGTCTTCGGCCCGGACCCGGGCCTTGATCTCCGCGGACTCGCGGGCGCCGTAGATGTCCAGGACCAGCGAACGGTCGGCCTCGGCCAGCACGTCCGCGAACTGGTCGAGCAGGCAGAGCGTGCGTTGGTGCTGGTGCGGTTGGAAGGCGACGACCAGGCGCCGGCCGGGGAAGCGGCGCCGGGCCGCGTGCAGGACGGCGCGGATCTCGCTCGGATGGTGCGCGTAGTCGTTGATCAGGCGCCCACCGTGCGGGCCCTCGTGCATCTCGAACCGGCGCCGCACGCCACCGAACTCGCCGATGCCGCGGCATGCCCCGGCGGGATCGGCGCCGGCAGCCAGCGCGAGGCCGAGCGCGCAGAGCGCGTTCTGCACCTGGAACCTGCCCGAGAGCGACAACTGGATGCGCGGCAACCGCTCGCGTTGGAACACCGGCGTGAAGGCATAGCGCCCGTAGTCGTCCTCGACGTCGGCCGGCCTGAGGTCGGCAAAGAGCCCATCGCCGACGCGCAGCACGCGCACCTCGGCACCGGCCTGGGCCATCACGTGGTCGGGCACGGTCTCGTGCACGACGACCGTGCCCCCGGGGCGTACGCGCGCCAGGTACTTCGCGAACGCCTCCTCGAGGTCCTGCGTGGTGGGATAGCAGTCGAAGTGGTCCGGTTCGACGTTCAGGATCGCGGCCCCGAACGGCCGCAGCTCGTGGAAGCTGCGGTTGAACTCGCAGGCCTCGACGACGAACTGGTCCGACAGTCCGCCGTGGCCGTTGCCGCCGAGTTCGGGGATCTCGCCGCCGATCAGGTGCGACGGATCGAAGCCGGCGCCGCGCAGCGCCGCGACCGTCAGCCCGGTCGTCGTCGTCTTGCCGTGGGTTCCGGCGATCGCGAGCGTCTTCTTGCCTTCGGAGAGGCGACCGACGGTCTCGGCATAGAGCAGCGAAGTGAAGCCGCGTTTCTCGCAAGCCAGCACGTCCGGGTCGTCGGCCGGCACGGCCGCGGAGCGCACGACGTAGCCGTTCTCGCCGCGCAGACGCTCGCTGCAGTGGCCGACCCAGACCTCGACGCCCTCATGCTCGAGGGCGCACACGGTTGCGTTGCTCGTGGCATCGCAGCCGGTCACGTTGCAGCCCAGGCCGCGCAGCAGCCGCGCGAGGCCGGACATGCCGGCCCCGCCCACGCCTACGAGGTGGAATCGATCGCTGGTTCGGAACATGGGGTCAGTTGAGGTTCGCGACGAGACGGAGGTCGGCGAGGATCGCGGCCGATGGGTCGACGGGAGCCAGTGCCCGGCTGCGCTCCCCCATCGCCGCCAGCTCCTCGGGCCGGCGCAGGAATGACTCGATCAGGGCTGCGAGCCCGGTCACGCTCAGATGCGACTGCTCCAGGACCAGCCCTGCACGCGCGCGCTCGAGCACCATGCCGTTCCAGAACTGTTGCCGATCGCGGTGGTGCGGGTAGGGCACGATGATCGCCGGACGTGCGGCGCGCATGAGTTCGGCGACCGTGCAGCCGCCGCCGCGGCAGATCACGAGGTCCGCAGCCGCGTAGTACGCCGGCATGTCCTGCACGAGCGCACGCACGTGGGCCGTGAGGCCTCGCTCCTGCCCGGCGTCGTAGAGCAGGCGGACGCCTTCCTCGGCGCCGCGGCCGGAGAGGTGCAGGATCTGCAACGGGCGCCGCAGCGCGCACAGGGCCTTCGGCACGATCGTGTTCAGGGCCGTGGCGCCCTGGCTGCCGCCCATCACCAGCAGCACCGGCAGGTCCGGTTCCAGGCCGAGCCGCTGCCGCGCGCTGGGACGCTCGACCTCGCCGATGCCACGCCGCATGGGCGTGCCGGTCATCAGCGCCCGGGCCGAGGCATGCGGCTGCGGCAGGCCCAGATAGACGCGGGTCGCGAGGGGCGAGAGCAGCCGGTTGCTGCGCCCCGTGGTCGCGTTCTGCTCGAGCAGGCACAACGGCAGGCCGAGGCTCCGCGCCGCGAGCCCTGCCGGGATCGAGGTCTTGCCGCCGGTGCCGAGCACCAGATCGATGCCGCGGTCACGCATCAGGCGGCGCGCGGCCAGGGTCGCCGCGGCGATCCGCAGGGGCAGCAGCAGCGTGCGGCGGCCGACCTGCAAGGACGCCGAGGTCGCCCCGGCGCGGGCCAGGAGGTCGTGTTCGACTTCGCGCCCTTCGGTCAGCAGCAGCGGCTCGTGCCCCTGCTCGCGCAGACGCTCGGCGAGCGCGAGCGCGGGCATCAGGTGGCCTCCGGTGCCACTGCTGACCAGACAGACACGCTTCATGCAGCGGTCACTGGGCAGGCAACTTGAGGTCGAGGTTGCGTGGCAGATCGTGCTTGCTGCGCAGCTTGTCGCGATTCAGCGCGAAGATCGCATCGACGTGCCGGTCGTCCCGGAAGACCTTGCGCGAGATCGCGACCAGGCTGTCGCCCTTCTGCACGCGGTAGGTCGTCGACGCAGCCTTCGGCAGCGGGGTCGCCTCGATCTTCTTCTCCCCGGGGTTGCCCGACCCGGACCCGAGCAGTGCGTCCTTGGGCTTCTCGGGCGGCGGGGTGCCGGCCTGCGTGGGTGCGGGCGGCGC
>CAZSKV010000759.1:0-3118 GCA_964607495.1 uncultured candidatus Brocadiaceae bacterium | reverse complement strand
GGGCTATTTTCGCTCCACCGTAAACAGGCGCAGACCGCGACCGGGAGCCACCATGTCGGACCAGCAGCAGACCCCACCCGCGAACCCACCCAAGAGCCAATCCCAAACCGCCCCCCACCACGCGGGCACCCAGGAACAACCGGCGCCGGAACCGGCGCTCGCGCGCCGCGGCCGCGTGATGACCGATCCGCCGCGGGTCTGAATCCGGCCCAGCCCGGGACCGCGTTCAGCGCGCCTGCTTGACCTCGGTCTCGACCAGCGAACCGAGCGCGTCCGTCGGAATCACTCCCGCCTGCAGGCTCGTCACGCGTCCACTCTGGATCAGGCGCGCGACCGCGTCGCCGACCCCGCGCGCGGCGGCCGATTCGCCGAGATGATCGAGCAACATGGACACGGCCATGACCGTCGCCAGCGGGTTGGCCTTGTTCTGACCGCGGTACTTCGGCGCCGAGCCATGGATCGGTTCGAACATCGAGACCTTGCCCGGGTGGATGTTGCCGGAGGCAGCGATGCCCATGCCGCCTTGGACCATCGCGCCGAGATCCGTGATGATGTCGCCGAAGAGATTCGTCGTGACCGCGACGTCGAACCACTCGGGGTTCTTGACCATCCACATGCAGGCGGCGTCGATGTAGGCGTGGTCGGTCTCGATGCCGGGGTACTCCTTCGCGACCTCGGCGAAGGTGCGGGTCCAGAGGTCCTGGGCGCGGACGGCGTTGGCCTTGTCGATCAGCAGGACCTTCGGGGCCTTGGCGCCCCGCTTGGGCCCGCGCTTCTTCGCGACCTCGAACGCGTAGCGGATGATCCGCTCCGTGCCCTTGCGCGTGTAGAGCATCGTCTGCTGCGCGATCTCGCCCGGCGTGCCCTTCTGGAAGAAGCCATGGATGCCCGAGTAGGCGTCCTCGGTGTTCTCGCGGCAGATCACCATCTCGATGTCTTCCGGCCGCTTGTCGCGTAGCGGGCAGAGCGACTCGTGCAGCAGCTTGATCGGGCGCAAGTTCACGTACAGATCGAGCTTGAAGCGCAGGCCGGCGATGATCGCAAACTCCAGCTTGCCGACTTCGATCCGCGGATCGCCGATCGCGCCGAGCAGTACGGCATGCATCTGGCGGATGCGGTCGAACGCGGCATCGGGCATCATCTCGCCGGTCTTCAGGAAGTGCTCGGCACCGTACGGCAGGTGCTCGCGCCGGGTCTTGAAGCCGTAGACGCTTTCGGCGGCGGAGAGCACCTTGAGACCCTCGCGCACGACCTCGTCACCGATGCCGTCGCCAGGGAGAACCGCGATGTCGTAGACCTTGCTCATCTGGGAGTTCGCAGAAAAAGGCGGACCAGTATGGCGAGGGCAGTTGCGCGCGCAAGCGCGCTGGCGCATCGGACCGTTAGATTCCCACCATGAACAAGTTCGCGCTGCTCGCGGCCGCGGCGGTGATCCTGCTCGCGGCCTGGCTGCTGCTCCGTGGGCCCGCCGGCGAGGGCGAGGAGAGCCACGAGCCGACCGCGGCCGCACCCGAGAAGGAACCACCGGCGCCACCACCACTGGGCGCAGCGCAGCGTCACGAAGTGCCGGGCAGCGGCGTGCGGCCCGCATCGGCGCCAGCCGTGCCGCCGGCCGTCGAGCGCGGCGAGAGCGCCGGTGAGCTGACCATCGCGGTGTTCGCGCGCGAGACGGGGGCGCCGATCACGGGCTTCCGTACCGTGGTGCGCGGCCCGGGGCTCCCGCGCCGTGACGAGGTGCATCCCGGGGCGCTGACGAAGCTCGCGCTGCCGCTCGAGCAGAGCTGCGAGCTCTGCGTCGAAGCCGACGGCTTCCTGCCATCGCCACCCCAGCCGGTCGTGCTGACGCTGCGCCAGCCGCGGCAGCATCTGCGCATCTCGCTCGAGCCCGCGGTGCGCGCGGCCGGCATCGTGCTGACGGTCACCGGCCCGGACGGCGCGCCGGCCCCGAACCTGCGCGTGCGGCTGCAGCGCTTCGATCCGGCGGCCCAACAGGCGCCGCCCGAGCAGCTCTGGGAGCGGATCACGAGCGAGAGCAGCGGCATCTACACGCTCCCCGACGTCCATCCTGGCCGGTACCGGCTGCGCATCGCCGCCTGCGATCCGCAGGGCGAACTGCTGACCCACCGCGTGCACGTGCAGGAACTCGAGTTCCACGGCGGGGAGCAGCTGCCGGTTCCCGTGCGGCTCGCAGCCGGAGCGCAGCTCTCGGTAGAGGCCCTGGACGCGACCGGAGCGCCGCTCGGCACCGAGGTGCTCGCGCGCCTGCTGCGCGACGGCACGCCACTCGTGACCAGGTGGCGCACACGGACGGCCACCGGCACGCTGCTGCGCCAGGACGCGTTGCCCGCGGCCCAACCCTGTGCGCTCGAAGAGCCGATCGCGCCCGGCAACTACGAGCTCGAGTACGCGCGGACCGGCGGCCGCCCGGAACGCGTCCCGTGCCCCTTGCCGGCCGGAGTGGTCACGCCGCTGCGGGTGACGCTGCGCGAGTGACGGCTCGCGTCAGAGTTCGGACGGCGACCCGATGCGGCCGAGGAACGCGCTGGCCACGACCACCGGCGGACTCGCGAGGTAGACCTGGCCCGGGCCCGAGCGCCCAGGGAAGTTGCGGTTGATCGCCGACACCGTGACCTGGTCCGCACGGTCGGAGACACCGGGTCCGGCCTTGATGCAGGCGCCGCACGAGGGATCGATCAGCTCGATGCCCGCGCTCGTGAAGAGCTGCACGTAACCCATCGTCTCGGCGTAGTCGCGGATCTTCTGGGAGCCGAACTGGATGTAGCAGTGCACGCCCGGCGGAATCGCCCTGCCCTTGGCCTGCGCCTGCCGCACGACTCCGGCATAGAGGTCCATGTCCGCCTTCTTGCCGCCGGTGCACGACCCGCCGTAGGCGATGTCGATCCGGACCGGGGCCGGGACCTCGCGCAGCGGGATGCCATTGCGCGGATCCCCGGGTGTCGCAACCATCGGCTCGATCGTCGTGAGATCGATCGTGAAGGTCTCGCAGTAGGTGGCGCCCGGGTCGGCCTTGACCACGAGCGGCAGCAGCTCGCTGCGCTGCATGCCGCGCGCCTGCACGAGGTAGTCGAGCACGACCTCGTCGGCCTCGATGATGCCC
>CAZSKV010000758.1:0-10602 GCA_964607495.1 uncultured candidatus Brocadiaceae bacterium | reverse complement strand
TCGCTCTCGGCCTCGGCCATGTCGAACGGGGTGCGCTGGCACTCGGCGAGACCCGCGAAGTAGAGCACGCCGCCCAGGAGCGCGAGGAACGGGCTCTGGAACAGGTTCCATCCGGCGCAGCTCAGCACGCCGGGGCGGTACTGCTGGCCGACGATCGCGTGCAGGTCGAGCGTCCCCGACCACAGCACGACACCTGCCAGGGCCAGGCCGACCGGGATCTCGTAGCTGACGACCTGGGCCACGGCGCGCATGCCGCCGAGCATCGAGAACTTGTTGCCCGATCCCCAGCCGGCCATCAGCAGCGCCATCACCGTCACCCCGGAGATCGCGACCACGTAGAGCGCGCCGACCGAGACCTCGAGCATCACGAGATGCTGCGCGAAGGGCAGCGCGCAGAACGGCAGGAACGCGCCGAGCAGCGCCAGGTAGGGCGCGAGGCGGAACACGACGCCATCGGCGCCGGCGGGGACGATGTCCTCCTTGCCGAGCATCTTGACGCCGTCGGCGGCGAGCTGGCCGATCCCGAGCTTCTGCGCCACGCGCAGCACCGTGCGGATGCCCGGCAGCCCCGTGAACCGTACGAGCAGCCGGTCCTGGCGTTCGCGCGGCAGGAAGAACAAGCCGATGCGGAACACGAGCCGCAGCGGCCCGTCGAAGCCGACCGTGTTCGGGCCGTAGCGGCGTTGCATCGCCGCCGCGATCTTGCGCTCGAAGATCTGCCCGAGCGCCGCGACCGGGAACACGACGCAGAGCACGGGGGCGACCCAGACCAGCAGCACGGCGAGCAGCACCGCCCAGAGCGCGGGTGGCGAGCCCGAGAGCCAGGCGGCGAGCGTGTCCACGCCGTGCCCCAGGTTCATCGATCGATCTCCGGCACGACCACGTCGAACGAGCCGATCACCGCGACCACGTCGGCCAGGAAGATGCCTTGCATGATCTTCGCGAACATCCCGGCGGCGCTGAAGGAGCCCGTGCGGATGCGCACGCGGTACGGCACCTTGGTGCCGTCACTCACGAGGTAGTAGCCCATCTCGCCGCGTGGCGCCTCGGTGCGCACGTGGACTTCGCCCTTGGGCGGCTTGCGCAGGATCTTCGTGAGCTCGGCCTGGTAGCCGCCGACGGGATCGTTCGGTTTCTCCGCGGCCGGTGGCAGCAGCTTCAGCACTTCGCGGCACAGGCGCACGGACTCCTGGATCTCCAGCAGGCGCACGAAGTACCGGTCGTAGCAGTCGCCGACGCGCCCGTTGCGGCCCGCGAAGCCCTGCCCGGTCGCGACCCGCACGCCGAGTTGGCCGTAGATGCCGTAGGGTTCGTCGCGCCGGACGTCCCAGTCCACGCCGCTGCCGCGCAGGTTCGGGCCCACGAGGCCCCAGGCGACGGCTTCGGCGGCCGTGACCTCGGCGATGCCGGCGCAGCGGTCGCGAAAGATCGCGTTGCTGGTGATCAGCTTGTTGAAGCGCACCATCTCCCGCTCGAACTCAGCGAGGAAGCGCGTGATTTCGTCCACCGCCTGCGCGTGCAGGTCGAACGCCACGCCGCCGAGCGTGATGTAGTTGTAGGTCAGGCGCTGCCCGCAGAGCCGTTCGAAGATGTCGTTGACCGTCTCGCGCTGGGCGATGCCGTGCATGAACGGCGTGTAGGCGCCGAGATCCATCGCCATCGCACCCACCCCGACCAGGTGCGAGCTGATCCGGTTGAGCTCGGCGACGAGCACCCGGATGCACTCGGCGCGCTGCGGCACCTTCGGGCAGCCGGCATCGCTCGCGAACAGCTTCTCGGCGGCGACGCAGTAGGCGAGGTTCGCGTTCATCGCGCAGACGTAGTCGACGCGGTCCGTGTAGGGCACGAACAGCGGCCACTCGACGCACTCGCCGATCTTCTCGATCGAGCGGTGCAGGTAGCCGTGATCGGGGCGGCACGCGCTGACGACCTCACCGTCCGATTCGATCTCGATCCGCAGCACCCCATGGGTCGCGGGGTGCTGAGGGCCGAGGTTGAGCTTCATCAGCTCCCCTGCCGGGGTCGTGGCCTCGATCGTCATCCGTGCGCCTTCCCCGGCTTGGCCGCGGGCGGCGCCGGCGGATCCCCGACGCGCACCGGCCCGGACTCGAAGTGCTGGCCTTCGCGCAGGTGCACCACGCCGCGGTAGTCCGACGGATAGACGTAGTCCTTGCGCAGCGGATGGCCTGTCCAGTCATCGGGGCAGAGGATGCGTGCGAGCGACGGATGGCCCGCGAAGTGCACGCCGAGCAGGTCGTACACCTCGCGCTCGAAGTAGATCGCCGCCGGCCAGACCGCGGCGACGCTCGGGACCACGCACGCGGCCCGCGGTGCCTCCACTTTGAGCGTCACCTTGTGCCGGTGCTGCAGGCTGTGCAGCAGGTAGACGACGGCGATCGCATCGCTCGGGGGCGCGGCCGGGTACTTCAGGAGGTCGTAGCCGGTCAGGTCCATCAGGCTCGCGCAGGCCAGGTCGGCTTCGTCGCGCAAGAACAGGCAGACGCGGACCAGCTCGGCGGCGGGCACGAGCAGCCAGGGCCAGGCATTCTCGCTCGCGCGCGCCTCGACCAGCGGAAACGCCGCACGGACCCGGCCGGCGATCGCGTCGGCCGTCAGGGAGGTCATGCCGTGACCTCCGCGGGGATCTGCGAGGCTCTGGTTCGGTTCGGACGCGCGGCCATGGGGAAAGTGGGCAAAACAGATTAGGGAGCGATCCGCGCAGTTCAACTGCGGCGGCGTGCGCCGAAGCACCACCCACCGCCGGCAAAAAGAATCTCCCGTGCTGGCGGCTGCCGGGGGATGCTGTGCGCGTGTCCGCCATGAAACAGCCGCTGCTCCATGCCGTTCTCGCCTTGCTCTGCGCTCTCGTCCTGCCAGCCCAGGACGACGAGGCCAGGTTCCACAAGAGCCAGGCCGACAAGCTCGACAAGTTTGCGAAGACCGCGCAGAAGCAGGGTTTCCCCCGCCAGGCCCGGCTGATCTGGCTGCAGCTGATCAAGCTCTACGACCAAGAGCATGCCGAAGCCCGCAAGGGGCTCGGTCAGGTGCGCGTCGGTGCGTCCTGGGCGCAGGATCCCAAGGCGGCGCTGCCGGCCGACGACACCGGCTCGGGCACCGACGGTGCGGCGCTGTTCCGCGCCTACGAGGCGCTCAAGAAAGACCTGGCCGCCGGTCACAAACGTCAGGCCCAGACCTGGGCCAAGGCCGGACGCACCGACAAGGCGAACCAGCACTACCAGATGGTGCTGCGCTGGACCAAGGACGACAAGGAGGCACAGCAGGCGCTCGCGCACCATGACGTCGGTGGCGTGACTGGTACCGATCTCGAGCAGACGCTCTACGAGCGCTCCAAGGCGATCGAGGGCGCCGTCACCGAGCAGGCGCAGAAGACCTACGCGGTCGAGAAGGTCACGGTGAAGGCGCCGGCGCTCGACCGGGCGCAGGTCAAGTACGTGTCCTTCCAGTCCGAGCACTGCCTGCTGCACGGCGATCCCGACCAGGAGGCGCAGCTGCAGGAGGCCCTGGTCTGGGCCGAGCGCGCGTTCCGCGTCGCCCAGGTCGCGTTTCCCTGGCAGAGCGAGGTGAAGACCAGGTGGGCCTTCTTCACCGCGAAGGAGACCTACCAGCAGATCCTCAAGGCCAACGCCGACCGCGTGCCCGACCTCGCGTGGCGGCTCGAGCACACCACGACCAGCGGGATCGACGACCTCGTGATCGGCGCGACCGGCAGCGCCCAGGTCCTGTTCGACGCCGCCGTGCGCAACGTCGCGAAGACCTATGCGCGCTTCGGCTCGGACGGGCTCGCGGAGGGCATCGGCCACACCTTCGTCGGCATGGTGTTCAACAACAACCGCCTGTTCGCGGTCGACCTCAAGAAGCAGGAGGGGACCACCGCGAGCGAGGAGGATCGTGAGTACACCTCGCCGAACTTCGACGTCTGGAAGACGCTCGCCCTCGAGATGGCCTGGAAGCTGACCGGCGGCGTGCCCGCGGTCGATCTCGCGTACGCCGACGCGGCCTCGTTCACGAACGAACAGCGGATCAAGGCCTGGTCGTTCTGCGACTACGTGGTGCGCCGCGACCCCGCCTTGCTGCGCACGTTCGACACGCTAAGCCTCGAGGCGAAGCGCGCGCGCGCCAAGAAGCCCGAGGAGCTCGCGGAGAAGTTCGCCGCGGCGGCCGGCGTGACCCTCGCCCAGCTCGACAAGGAGTGGGAGGACTTCTGGACCGAGGCCACGCCGGTACTGCAGGCGATCCGCGCCAACACCCCGCCCCTCAAGGCCATCGGCAAGGACGTCGAGAAATGGCTCAAGGCGTTCAACGAAGCGCGCGCCGCGCAGCACGCGACGCCCGTCACGTGGTCGTCTCAGCTCTCGACGCGCTGCTACGAGCACGCGACCTATCTGCTGCAGAACAAGGACCAGCGTGGCCCGGCCGCCGAGCACAAGCAGCTCGCCGACAAGAACGGCTCGCACCTGGGCAGCATGTTCGCGCAGATGGCGATCGTCGACACCGAGGCCCGGCTCGGCGAGGCGAAGAAACTCTTCGAGAGCTGGCTGAAGATCCCCGGCTACCGCGACGCGCTGGTGCACGACTTCCTGCTGAGCGTCGGCATCTACCACGAGAATGGCGTGCTGGTCCTGAACGTGACCGCCGGACTCGGCACGCCGCGGTCGAAGAAGAGCGGCTACCTCTGCCATCCGTGGAAGGACGCGACCAGCATCCCGACCCAGGTCGAGGTCGCCGCGATCGGCCCCGAGCTCGAAGAGCTCCTGGCCAGGAACGGCAAGGCCGACAAGAAGGTGGTCGGCTACCCGCTGACGCTGCACTTCGGGCAGAACGTGCCCGGCGACCGCGCTTCCTATCGTTGCGCGGTCGCCGACGCCCGCGGCAACAAGATCGA
The DNA here is from genome assembly GCA_964607495.1 of uncultured candidatus Brocadiaceae bacterium. Taxonomy (GTDB): domain Bacteria; phylum Planctomycetota; class UBA1135; order UBA1135; family UBA2386; genus CAZSKV01. The sequence continues at coordinate 5,699 of CAZSKV010000758.1, read as the reverse complement.
GGGCGCGATCCTGCTCGATTCGGGCAGCATCCGCCGCTCGACCGCGCCCGGCATGGTGACGTTCTTCCCGTTCGAACCGCTGCCGCACGGCCCCATCCGCGTGACCTGGAGCTGGGAAGTCGACGGCCAGGCGCGCACGCTCTCGGCCGACTTCCAGACCAGGTGACCCGAGTGGGCGCTCAGGGCAGCAGGCGCTTCGCGCGCAGCGCGACCCGCTGCAACCGGCCCTCACGCCAGATCCAGACCTGGTGCTCGGTGCCCTCGTAGGCGCTGATCTGCTGGAAGCAGCGCACGGCGTCCGCCACCTGCTCGAAGCGCTCGAGACGCTCGGCCTCACCGCCACCCGCCGCCTCGCGCAGCGGCAGCCCCAGCAGCAAGTCGCCGGCGCGCAGCGCGAGGCCGGCTGCCGCGAACTCGGGATCGACCTGGGCCACGCGCACGAGGCTCGCCGGCAAGGTGGATGGTGACGACGCAGGATCGCCCGTGAACTGGCGCCAGAGCGCGAGCGCGGCCGCTTGCACCTCGGCCGCCGCGTGGTGCTCCAGGCCGACGAGGCCGGTCTGCCGCTGCAGCGCGCGGGTCGCGGCCGACCAGGCCGTGAGCTGCACCTCACGGCGACGGCCCTCGCACTCGGCGACCAGGCGCACCGGGTGGGTGGCATCGAGCCGGCGCAGGCGCAGCGCGAGGCCGAGGCTCGAGTCGAGATCCTGGTCCTCGAGGCGCAGCAGCTTGTCGCCGATCCCGATCCCCGCGAGGGCTGCCGGGGAGAAGCGATCGAGGGCCCGCACGACGACGCCAACGGGCTCGTCCACGGCCACCACCCCGAGGTAGCTCGCGCGCAGCTTCTCGGGCGTCAGCAGCAGACCGTGCAGGCGTTCGCGCACGTGATCGGCCGCGATCGCGAACCCCGTGACCGCGTGCACGCTGCCGCCCGCGCTGTTGATCCCGATCAACCGGCCGGCGAAGTCGAGCAATGGCCCGCCACTGTTGCCGGCGTTGATCGCGGCATCGGTCTCGAGCAGGTGCGGCAGCTTGGCCCAGCGCCCCTTGACCCGGATCGCCTGGTTCTTCGCGACGACGATGCCGGCCGTGACCGTGTTGGCCCGGCCGTGTGGATTGCCGATCGCGATCGCGCCGTCCCCGACCATCAGCGCGGCCGAGTTCCCGAACTCGATCGGGGTGACGGTCTCACCGGCCGGGATCTCGAGTTGCAGCAGCGCGAGGTCCTCCTCGCGCGAGATGCTCAGCACCTGCGCCGCGAAGGTGCGCCCGTCCCGCAGCGAGACCCGCACCGCGCGTTCGGGCCTGGTCGAGCCATCCGGAAAGGTCGCCGAGTCGACCACGTGCCAGTTGGTCAGCGCGAGCCCGCCGGCATCGATCACCACGCCGCTGCCCATGCCTTCGACGACCGCGGCCGTCTTCGCGGGGGCGAACGGGTTGTCCTCGACCGTGGCGGCGCCGGTCTTCACCTCGACGTAGACGTTGAGCACCGCGCCGCCGGCCTTCGCGACCACGGCGGCGACCGGCTCGGGGAGCGCGGCCGCGGGTGCGCGCCCCTGCGCCGGCGCCGACGCGCGGGCCAGCTGCTCGGCGTAGACCTCGCGCAACCGGGCGATGCCCGGCGTGAGGTTCAGGCTGGTGTCGATCTTCGCCTGGTCGCCACGCTCCAGGAACGCGGCCTCCACCTTGTCGACCACGCCCCCGTCGCACAGGCCGAGCACGGTGCCGGCCAGCGTGATCAGGGCCCCCCCGGCCGTGTGGTTGCCGAGCGGGGCGTCGGTCTGCAGGTGCCCCCCACGCCTCGCCGACAGCACGCCGCCCCCTACCACGAGGCCTTTCGCCTCGGGCGCCGCGACCGCGAGCACGCGGCTGCCCACCGCCGGTTCGGGGCCGAGCCCGAGCGGCGCAGCGGGCAGCGTCTGCCCCGCGGCCAGGCGCACGCGCAGGAGCGCCGAGTTCGTGTGCGGATCGCTGTGCAGGACCTCGGCCGGCAGCGGCGCTGCGCCTCGCGGCGTGACCACGACCGACCTGGCGCCGAACACCAGGTGGCGGTTGGTCAACACCAGCCCGCTCGCGTCGATCACGACTCCCGAGCCCACCCCGCGCCGGCGCTGCCGCGCATAGGGATCGTCCGCCGCCTGCTCCGGTCGCGGCCCGAACTCGCCGTGCACGCCGACGATCGCCGGGGCCACCGCCGCGACCGCCGCGGCCTCGGGCCCGGGCGGCTGCGCCGGGGCCCGCACCACTTGCGCGAGCTGCGCGGCGAACGCCCGCTCGCAACTGCGACTCGCGACGGCAAGACCGAAGCTCGGTTTCCGCAAATCCGCGAGGGTCGGCTCGGCGATGTCGGGGAGCACGTGCTCCGCACTGCAGATCCCGAGCAGGCTGCCGGTGCGATCGAGCAGGGCCGCGCCATGACTCCGGCGCTGGATCGCCGCGTCGGTCAACAGCACGGACTCCGGCGCGAACGGCGCCACGCCTGGCGCGAAGTGCACGACGCCGGCGAACGCGACCAGATCCTCGCCGTCGTGGTAGGAGCACACCACGGCCGGATCCCCCGGCGCGGGCGGCGCCGCCAGCGGCACACACGCGAGCTCCGTGCCGGCGGCCGGCGTCGCGCGCAGCAGCGCGAGCCCGGTTGCCTGGTCCTCGGCCACGATCGTGGCCGACATGCGCGTGCGCGCCGTGTCGGCGAGCTGCACGTAGAGGCGCTTGTCGGGCTGCCCGGCGCTGACCTCCCGCACCAGCGAGGCGCAGGTCAGGACCAGGCCATCGGGACTCACGACCACGCCACTGCCGGGACGTTCGATCCGGAACGGCGGCTCGGCGGCCACCTCGACGAACACATGCACGATCGCCGGCCGCGCGCGGGCGATCGCGGCGGCCATCGGTCCACCGGCCCGCGCGGAGGCCGGAGCCGCCGGCGCGAGGCTGCGGCTGGAGGGCGTCTGCGCGCCCACGGCCGCGCCGAGCAGACACGCAGCGAGCCGATACGCAGGCCGCACGTTCACTTCTTCTTCGGCGCCAGCAGCGGCTCGTTGTGCTCGGCGCGCGCCAGACAGAGCTCGAGCACGCGCTTCTGGTGCTTGCAGAAGTACTCGAGCGCCTGCTTCGCGTCGGCGGCCTGGTTCTTGACCATGTCGGCGTACTGCTGCCAGACCGAACCCTTGGACTGCTTCTTCGTCACGTCCTCGAAGTGCTTGCCGGCCCGCTTGAGCGCCGGGAAGACCTTGGCCCCGGCGCTGATCGCCTTGTCGTATTCCTTGATGTCCTTGCGTCCGTCTCCGGTCGACTGGAACGATGTGACCGCTGCGAGCGTGGCCGTGAGCGCCTCGATCGCCTTCTTGAGGTCGGCCGCCTTGCCCTCGGCCATCGACGGCTTGAGCGGCACGGTCTCGACGAAGCGCTTGCCATCGCAGGTCGCGCACTTGTAGGCGCCGGTCGCGTCACAGCTGCCGCACTTGGCCGGCTTGCCGCCGCCGCCCTGGACCGGGAAGCGGCCCGCACCGCCACAGATGAAGCAGCGTGTGATCCCGGCGCCGAAACAGGTCGGACACGGCGCCTTGGTCAGGATGTCCCAGGCGTCGCCGGTCCCGCCACAGATGCGGCAGGTCGCCTTCTTGGTCAGCTTGCACTCCGGACAGTTCTCGTGGTCCTTGGGATCGAGCCGCTCGCAGTGCAGGCAGTCCATCGTCTTCTGGCCGTTGCAGTTCACGCAGCGCCCGGCCTTGAACTCGACCCACTGCAGCACGCCGCTCTCGTCCGCCTTGGTCTCGCGCTCGAGCTTCTCCGGGATCGGCACGAGGAACTTGCCCTTGCCCTGCGCCTGGGCCAGCGCGGCGCAGTGGACCAGGAACAGGGCGCAGAGGATGGCGACGAGCGAGCGGACACTGGACATGGCGGAATCCCTTGGGTCGTGGGGAACCGGATTATGACGCCGACCGCGCCGCCGGCGCGAGCGAAGCCGGGCGGAGTCCGCGGCGCCGGCGACTACGCGGGCTGCCCGGGGTCCTTCCCGGGATGGCTGCCGAACGCGCAGTCCGCGCCCTGCACGACATGCGGTTCGGTGTCGCGGATGCCGAGCGTGCGGTAACGGCGCACCCGCTCCCGCAGCGCCATCACGCCGTCGATCAGCGCCTCCGGACGCGGCGGGCAGCCCGGGATGTAGACGTCGACCGGCACGTACTTGTCGACGCCGTTGAGCACCGAGTAGCTCCACTTCGAGAACGGCCCGCCGCTGTTCGCGCACGAGCCCATCGACACGACCCAGCGCGGCTCGGTCATCTGGTCGTAGAGCGTGCGCACGCGGCTGGCCATCTTGTGGGTGATCGTGCCGGCCACGATCATCAGGTCGCACTGGCGCGGCGTGGCCCGCGGGATCATGCCGAGACGGTCGACGTCGTAGCGCGGCCCGCCGGTCTGCATCAGTTCGATGCCACAGCAGGCCGTCGCGAAGAGCAGGTAGAAGAGCGAGTTCTCCTTGCCCCAGGCCAGGAACTCGTCGACCGCGGTCAGGTGGATCTGCTCGTCCGCGCGGTTGCCGGGCTTCTGCGGGTCAGCCACGGCTGCCTCGCTCGACCTGCCGGTCCCAGACGAACCCACCCATGCGCGCGACCCAGCACAGTCCGAGCGCGAGCGTGCCGACGAAGGCCGTGATCTCGGCGAACACCAGCCAGCCCTGCCCGGCCCCGAGCCAGTGCAGGCAGCGCGGCAGCACCGGCCAGAGCAGCGCCAGCTCGACGTCGAACACGAGGAAGGTCAACGCCACGGTCGTGAAGCGGTTGTTGAAACGGAACCACGGCGATCCGATCGGCTCCTCGCCGCACTCGTAGGTCGTCAGGCGCGCGCCGGGCGGACGGATGCGGTCGACCACCCGGGTCACGAAGCGCACCACGAGCAGGGCGCCGCCGACCACGCCGAGCGCCAGGGCGCCGATCACGGCAACGCTCAGCCAGGCGCCGTAGGGCGAGGCGTTCTGCGGTCCGGCCAGGAGAGCGAGCAGCATGCGGGGATCGGGCGGAACAGATTAGGGCGGGCGCGAGCCGGCGCAACCCCGCACTCTCAGCCGCGCCGCCGCCGCGGCCGGCTCTCGGGCGCCGGCGTCTCCCGTTCGTAGGCTGGCAGTTGCAACAGCACGGGATCGAGCCGCTTCATCGCCGCGTCGACTGTCGCCGCCAGATCCTGGCGCTGCTCCTGCTGCAGGCGCGCGAGCAGGGCCTTCGCGGTGTCGACCGCCGACAGGTTCAGGCCGTCCTGAGTCGCGGCCGCCTCACTGCGCCGCTGGAAGCTCGCGAGCGTCTCCTGCACGGCGGTCTCGTACTGCTTTGCCTCGAAGGCGATCCGCGCGCGGCCGGCATGCGCGATCGCGATGTAGTGGTCGGACGAGTCGCGGCTCACGGGGTTGGCCCGGATGCTCTGCTCGTAGTGCGCTATCGCCCGGTCGTAGGCGGCGAGCGCCTGCTCGCTCCTGCCGGCGCGGCGGTGGAACTCGGCATGGACGATCGCGGCATAGCCGGCGAACCAGACGAGACCGGGGCGGGCGCCGGGCGCCGCCATCATGCTGGCGTATGCGCCCTCGAGGCCCTCAGCGCCACGTTCGGCGAGGATGCGCAGGCGCAGGCGGTCGTGCAGCACCCAGGACTCGGGGAAGCGCGCGAGGCCTTCGTCGAGGACCCGGGCCGCCTGGGCCTTCGCGCCGG
>CAZSKV010000757.1:0-10424 GCA_964607495.1 uncultured candidatus Brocadiaceae bacterium | reverse complement strand
CGAGCTCGAGGACCTGGTCGATTCGGACTTCTTCGTGTGGAACCTGGTCGGCAACCTGAGCGCGCCGATCTTCGCGGGCGGGCGGTTGCGCGGCGAGGTCGCACTGCAGGAGGCACGGCTGCGCGAGGCCGCGGCCGTCTACGCCCAGAGCGTGCTGCGCGCCTTCGCGGAGGTCGAGACGGCGCTCGCAGCGGAACAGGCGCTCGGCCGACGCGTGCAGCAGCTCGCGGCCGCGGCCGAAGCGTCCGGCGCCGCCCAACGCCTGGCCGAAGAACGCTACGAAGCCGGACTGACCGAACTCGTGACCGTGCTCGAGGCACAGCGCCGTGCGCTCGAGGCCCGGGTGGCGCTGCTCAGCGTCCGCCGGCAGAAGCTCGACGCGCGCATCGATCTCCACCTGGCGCTCGGCGGCGGCCTGCCGCTGCCAGCCTCCAACTCCGTCTCCGGGCCCACGCGATGAAGATCTTCCTGATCCACGTGCTCTTGCCCCTGGTGCTGCTCGCCGCGGCTGCGGGCGGCGCCTATGCGATGATCAAGGGCCGGGTCAAGGCCGTCCCGAAGCCGCCGCAGGCGACGGTGCCGCTGGTGCGCGTGATGCACGCGCACGCCAACGAAGTGCGTCTCGCCGTCACGAGCCAGGGGACGATCGAACCGCGCACGGCCACGACGCTCGCCGCCGAGGTCGCCGGGCGCGTGCTCACGATCTCCCCATCGCTGCGCGTCGGCGGGTTCTTCGACGCCGGCGAGACCCTGGTCACGATCGACGATGCCGACTACCGCGCGGCCCTCGCCAAGGCCGAGGCAGAGATCGCGCGCATGGAGCGGCAGCAGGCGTGGGAACAGGCCGAGGCCAGCTCCGCGCTCGCCGAGTGGCAACGCCTGGGCAAGGGCGAGGCCCCGCCGCTCGTCGCGCGGCTGCCCCAGCTGCAGGAGGCCCGCGCGGCGCTCGCGGCCGCGACCGCGGTCCGGGACCAGGCCCGGCGCGACCTCGACCGCACGATCGTGCGCGCTCCGTACGCGGGCCGTGTGCGCGAACAGCGCGTCGACGTCAACGACTTCGTGCACCGCGGCAGCGTGCTCGCGCGCATCTACGCGACCGACGCCGTCCAGGTCCGGCTGCCGCTGCCCGATGCCGAGCTCGCGCACCTCGACCTCGACCTCGCGCAGGGGCCCGCGAGCCGCATGAGCCGGCCCGTGACCCAGGTGAAGCTGACCGCGCACTTCGCTGGCAAGGACCACGACTGGTCCGGCCGCGTCGTCCGCACCGAAGGGGAGATCGATCCGAGGACCCGCATGGTGCACGTGATCGCCGAGGTCGAGGCCCCGTACGCGCCGCAAGGCGATCCGGCGCGGCCGCCGCTCGCGGTCGGCATGTTCGTGCGCGCCGAGATCGCGGGCCGCACGCACGCCGGCGTCGTCGTCCTGCCGCGCGAAGCCCTGCGCGGTCACGACCGGATCTGGACCGTCGACGCCGAGCAGCGCCTGCGCTTCCGCACGGTCGGACTGCTGCGTGCCGAACGCGAGCGCGTGATCGTCGCCAACGGCCTGCGCGCCGGTGAGATCGTGGTCCTGTCGCCGCTGGAGGCCCCTACCGACGGCATGCGCGTGCAGCCGCAGGCCGATGCCGGCGCCACGTCCACCGGGGCGGGCCGATGAGGGACGAGAAGGCGGGCATCATCGGCTGGTTCGCGCAGAACCGCGTCGCCGCGAACCTGATCATGGTCTCGATCCTGGGCGTCGGGACCGTGACCGGGCTCTTCCATGTCCGGACCGAGGTGTTCCCCGAGATCGCGCCGAACATGATCTCGGTCACGGTGCCCTATCCCGGCGCCTCGCCGACCGAGGTCGAGGAGGCGATCTGCGTCCGGGTCGAGGAGCAGGTCTACGGGCTCTCCGGCGTGCGCCGGATCCTCTCGGTGGCGAACGAGAGCCTCGGTGTCGTGCAGATCGAGGCGATGCCCGAAGCCGATCTGCGCGCGCTGCTCAGCGACGTCAAGAGCCGCGTGGACGCGATCGAGACCTTTCCGGTCGACGCCGAGCGCCCGGTCGTCGAGGAGCTCGTGATCCGCAACCAGGTGATCAACGTCGCCGTCCACGGCAAGACCGAGGAGGCGACGCTCAAGCAGCTCGGCGAGCGCGTGCGCGACGAGATCAGCGCCCTCCCCGGGATCTCGCTGGTCGAGCTCGTGAGCACGCGACCCTACGAGATCGCGATCGAGCTCGGCGAGGAGGCGCTGCGCCGGCATGGACTGACCTTCGACGAAGTGGCGACCGCGGTGCGCAAGAGCTCGCTCGACCTGCCGGGAGGCACGATCCGTACCCGGAGCGGTGAGATCCTCGTGCGCACGAAGGCCCAGGCCTACCGCGGGCGCGAGTTCGAGGACCTGGTGCTGCGCACGCGCGGCGACGGCACCCGCGTGCTGCTGCGCGACGTGGCCAGGGTCGTCGACGGCTTCGCCGACACCGACCAGATGTCGCGCTTCGACGGCGAGCCGGCGGTGCTCGTGCAGGTGTTCCGGGTCGGCGACCAGAACGCGCTCGACGTGTCGCGGATCGTCCAGGAGTACGTCGAGCTCGCGCAGGCGCGGATGCCGGCCGGGACCAGGCTCACGACCTGGCTCGACCAGGCAGAGTTCCTGCGTGGTCGCCTGTCGCTGCTGCTCGAGGATGCGGGGCAGGGGTTCGTGCTGGTGTTCCTGATGCTCGCGCTCTTCCTGCGCCTGCGGCTCGCGTTCTGGGTCTGCCTCGACATCCCCGTGTCGTTCCTCGGTGCGGTCGCGCTGATGCCGTGGTTCGACGTGTCGATCAACATGATCTCGCTCTTCTCGTTCATCATCGTGCTCGGCATCGTCGTCGACGACGCGATCGTGGTCGGCGAGAACGTGCACCGGCACGACGCGCAGCTCGGCGACCGGCTGCTGGCGACGATCCGCGGCGCGCGCGAGGTGGCCATCTCGGTCACGTTCGGGGTCATGACCACGATGGCGGCCTTCCTGCCGATGCTCGCCGTGCCGGGACCGTGGCAGAAGATCTGGCGGGTCGTGCCGATCATCGTGATCGCGACGCTCGTGTTCTCCCTGCTCGACAGCAAGCTCGTGCTGCCGGCGCACATCGCCCACATGCGGCCCGAGAACCCGAACCCCCGCGGGCTCGCCTGGCTCTGGGCCAGGGTCCAGGACGCGGCCAACGGCCTGCTGGCGTTGTACGTGCGTTTCGTGCAGGCGCCGCTGCTGGCGACGGCCCTGCGCCTGCGCTATGCGACGGTCGCCGTGTTCGTCTCCGTCCTGCTGCTGATCGGGGGCATGGTCGGCGCGGGGTGGATCCGGTTCTTCTTCATTCCGCCGATCGAAGGCGACTACGTGGTCGCGAACCTCGTGATGCCGCAAGGCACGCCGGCCGAGGTCACGCAGGAGGCGATCCTGCAGATCGAACGCGCGGCGCAGAAGGTCACCACCGAGTTCGAACGCGAGCTCGGCGGCACGCGGTTGCTGCGCCACATGCTCGCGTCGGTGGGCGACCAGCCGTACCAGGAACAGCAGCGCCGCAACTCCGGGAGCCTCGACGCCACTGGGAAGAACTCGGCCCATCTCGGCGAGGTGACGCTCGAGCTCGTGCCGGCGGAGCGCCGCGAGATCTCGGCCGAGCGGATCCTCGAACGCTGGCGCCAGGAGACCGGCACGATCGCCGATGCGGTCGCCCTGAGCTTCTCGGCTTCGATCGTCGCCGCCGGCGCGGACATCGACCTGCAGCTCTCGGCGAGCAACCTCGACACGCTGCAGGCGGCGGCGGTGGCCCTCAAGCAGCGCCTGGCCAGCTACGAGGGGATCGCCGACGTCACCGACTCCCACCGCGGCGGCAAGCAGGAACTGCTGCTGCGGGCGACGCCCGCGGCGGAGACCTTGGGCATCACGCAGCGCGACCTCGCGCGGCAGGTGCGTCAGGCGTTCTACGGCGAGGAGGCGCAGCGCGTGCAGCGTGGCCGGGACGACGTGAAGGTCATGGTCCGCTACCCGAGCGACGACCGGCGGGCGGTCGCGACGCTCGAGACGATGCGCGTGCGCACACCAGCGGGCGACGAGGTGCCGTTCGGGCTCGTGGCCGCGGCACAGTGGGCCCCGGGCACCGCCGCGATCAAACGCGCCGACCGTGGCCGGACCATCAACGTGACCGCCGACGTCGACGAGACCCGCGGCAACGCCAACGAAGTGATCGCCGACCTGGAGGCGACGTGCTTCCCGCAGCTGATCGCCGCGCACCCCGGACTGCGCATCGGCTTCGAGGGCCAACAACGCAACCAGCGCGAGACGCTCGCGAGCCTCGCGGTCGGCTTCGCGATGATCCTGTTCCTGATCTACGCCCTGATGGCCGTGCCGCTGCGCTCCTACCTGCAGCCCCTGGTGGTGATGACCGCGATCCCGTTCGGCCTCGTCGGCGCGGTGCTGGGGCACGTCGTGCTCGGGCTGCCGCTCTCGATCATGTCGATGTTCGGCCTCGTCGCCCTGGCCGGGGTCGCGGTCAACGACAGCCTGGTGCTCGTCGAGTTCATCAATCAGCTCCGCCGCGAGGGCATGCCGCTGCTCGAAGCCGTCACGCGCGCGAGCCTCACGCGCTTCCGCGCGATCATGCTCACGTCGGGGACCACGTTCGTCGGCCTGATGCCGCTCGTGCTGAACAAGTCCGTGCAGGCCCAGTTCCTGATCCCGATGGGCGTCTCGCTCGCGTTCGGATCGATGTTCGCGACGCTCGTGTCCTTGATCCTCGTGCCGTCGCTCTACGTGATCCTCGAGGACCTGCGGCGCCGGCCAAGCGCCGTCCCGCTCACCGCCCCCACATCCCCGCGACCCAGCTCCTGAGCCAGACCTTGCGCGGCTCGAGCCCCCGCGCCCCCAACGCAATGGCCTCGCGCAGCAGCGCCCTGGCGGCGCGACCCTGCCCGGCCGCCACCAGCTCGGCGGCCCGATCGAGCCGGGCGCGCACCCTGACCGGCGCGCGCTCCTCCCCGAGCTTGCGCATGATCTCGTCGATGCCGGACAGGAAGCGCGCGGTGGAGCCCAGGCTCGGCTGCCCGATCCGATAGCCGACCAGCGGCGTGTCGAGGTAGGCGATCCCGCCGCGCCGCGCGAGCCGCAGCCAGAGGTCGTAGTCCTCGGTCGCGATCAGGTCGCGATCTTCGTCGAAGAGTCCGGCGGCGAGCAGCGCCTCGCGGCGCGCGAGCACCGAGGACGCGATCACCGGATTGCCGGCCAGCAGGTCCGCGTAGCCGATGGTCGCCGGGATGCTCCGGCCCGCATGCTTGCGCCCGACCCTGGCGCCGTCGCGCAGGAGCCACGCGTCGCTGCAGCAGGCGACGGCGTCGCTGCCGGCGAGGGCCGCGACCTGGAGCGCGAGCTTGTCCGGAACGAAGGTGTCGTCGGCGTCGAGGAACGCGACGAACTCGCCCGCGGTCGCGCGGATGCCGGCGTTGCGCGCCGCGCCCGGACCGGCGTTGGCCTGCCGCAGGACGCGGGCGCCGGCCGCCGCCGCGGTCGCCGCGGTCTGGTCCGTGCTGCCGTCGTCGACGACCACGATCTCGGCAGGTGCCACGGTCTGGTCGCGGGCCGAGGCAACCGCGGCCGCGATCGTGGCCGCAGCCTCGAAGGCCGGGATCACGACGGCGATCCGTGGACCGGCATTCATCGCAACTTCCGCTTGATCGCCACGAGGATCTCGCGTGCATACTGCCAGTCGCTGCGGCGCACGAACACGCACTCCCACCAGCGCGCGCCGCCGCGGCGCTGGTAGGCGACGAGCGTGAACACGCTCGTGACCATGAACCCGAGCGTCGAGGCCTTGGCGGCGCCGAGCGCGCCGCCCTCGGGCATCCACAGGCAGCCGAGCACGATCATCACCACGAGGTTCAGCACGCAGGCCGCGATGCAGACGCCGAGGTGACCGCGGCCGGCGAGGTCGTTCTGCAGGATCTTGGCGAGCGTGAACATCACGGTGCCCGGGATCAGGATCTGCAACGCCGGCATCACGGTTGGCGCCCAGCCGTCGGTCCAGGTCGGGATCAACAGCGCGAGCACGGGATCGACCGTCCAGTAGACGACCGCCGAGCCGATCACGGCGACGACCACGCAGAGCCGGGCGAGGATCGGCGTGAGCCGCCTGGCTTCGGCGATCGACACGCCGGCCACCTTGGAGAAGAACAGGTCGCGCGTGGCTTCCGGGAAGTGCCAGACGAGCTCCGCGAAGGTCAGCGCGAGACCGTAGAGCGCGACCTGGTCCTTGGCCGACCTGGCGAGCGCCGCCCCCTGCAGCGCGGGCACGCCGACGAAGAGCGCGCGCAGCAGGAACAGGTCGAGGCGGTGGCTCAGGTAGGTCAGGACCGAGGTCACGTTGGCCTGCCAGCCGTAGGCCAGTCCCTCGCGCAGGAAGTCCGCGTGCAAGCGCGGGCGGAAGGCCAGGAACCGGCGCACGAGCACGACCGTGATCCCGGCGATCAGCACCGCCGAGATCAGGCGTGCGTACGAGATCCCGTACTCGGCCTGGCCGTCCGCGAGCCAGTAGCAGGCGAGGAAGGTCGGCAGGAACAGCACCGACGCGCACAGGTGCACGAGGTTGTATTCACGCACCCGCTCGGCGGCGAGCTGCACGCTGTTGCCGTAGCTCGCGAGCAGCTGGAAGGGCACGCACAGGCAGACCGGCGCGTAGAGCCACGCGCTCATCTGCCATTCGGGGTTCAGCGCCGGCAGCAGGAACGCACAGCAGGCCAGCGCTGCCGCCGAGACGAGCGTGCCCCAGACCAGCGCGACGAGGCTCGTGGTCTCGGCCGCGGCCAGCAGGTCGTAGCGGCGCTTGCGCACGAAGTAGACCAGCGAGGTCGCGAGACCGAGGTTTGCCACTGCGGTCAAGATGAAGGGCAGCGTCGTCAGCAGGTCGGCGCCACCCTTCTCGTCGCGCCGGTCGTGCGTCAGGGCCAGCAGGACGAAGCCTGCCCCCTTGTCGACGAGGATGACCGCGAGGTGGACGACGAACGAGAAGACGACCCAGCGGCGGAAGTTCATCCGCGGGGGCGTCCGCGCTCACCAGGGCAGGCCGGTCGAGTCGAAGTCTTCCTTGATCTGCGGCAGCAGGGCCTCGACTTGCTGCGGCTCGAGCCCGACCTGCTGGTAGACCTCGGGTTCGAGCTGCGGGCCGAGCGGCCCCTGGGTCGAGGGGTTGCCGGCGCTCCAAGCGAGATGGTCCGCAAGATGGATCAGCGAAGAGAGGGACTTGTGGAAGGGATCCTTGGAGGGCGAGTGATGGTAGCGGATCGCAATCGTCAGATCCTCGGGCAGGAACCACTTGATCGCCAGGACCGAACCGACGTCGGCATGGTTGAAGCCGAGCAGGTCGGTCTCGACCTGCAGCTCGTGCCGTCCGCTCTGCGCGGCCTGCTCGAGCACCGGCAGGTAGCGCTTCGTCGCGCTCTCGAGCAGGATGATCTTGCCGATGTCGTGCAACAGGCCGCAGATGTAGAGGTCCTCGGCGTGCGTGCCGGAGTAGCGCGAGCTCTCGCGGCCGATCACGCGGGCGGCGACGCCGGAGTAGATCGAGTGCTTCCAGAACGCGAGCGGGTCGAAGTGCGGCACCTTCTCCTTCTTCTTGCCGAACATCGAGAAGACCGCCGCCTTCAACGCGACCTTGCGCGTCATGTTGAAGCCCATGATCGAGATCGCGAGCGAGACCGAGGAGACCCGCACCTGCAGCCCGTAGTAGGCCGAGTTGACGATGCGCAGGATGTTGGTCGCGACCGAAGGATCGCGCGCGATGACCTTGGCGATGTCGTCGGATGACGAGGCCGGGTTGCCCATCACGTCGTTCAGCTTGACCAGGACCTCGGGGATGGTCGGCAGCTCCAGGGTCCGGTTGACCAGGTTCAGGATGCTCATCGACTTGGCGTTCGCTTCTGTCATCGGATTGGCTCGCCTGGGTAGGACTGCTGCACTATCGAACGCCCGAGGCGTCGCGCTTGAGGTTCCGGGGCCGGCGGAGAAGATCGCCCTGGTTGAACGTCCTCTTCCTCGCGCAGCGGGTCCCGCATCCGCCGGACCGCGGTGACCGCATCACCACCCACCACGTGCTGCGCTTCCTGCGCGAGGCCGGCCACATGGTCCGGATCGGCTGTCTCGCGGAGGACGACCGGGACCTGCAGGCTGTCGCGGAACTCGGCACCCTCGGCCACGAGGTCTGCGCGCCGCGCATCGACCGCCGCGCCCGCCGGCTGCTCGCCTTGCGCGGCCTGCTGACCGGCGAGGCGCTGACCCTGCCGTTCTTCCGCGTCGGCGCGCTGCAGCGGCAGGTCGCCGCCTGGTTGCGCGGGTCGCCGCCCGATCTGGTCTACGTCTACTCGTCGGGCATGGCCCAGTACGTGCTCGGCTGGCGGGGTGGCCGCAAGCTCATGCAGTTCGCCGAGCTCGACTCGGACAAGTGGCGCCAGTACGCGGCGCTGCGCTCCGGACTCGCGGGCTGGATCTACCGGCGCGAAGCCGCGCGCCTGCTCGCGTTCGAGGACCGCGTCGCGCGCGACTTCGATGTCAGCTTCGTCGTGTCCGAGGTCGAGCAGGAACTCTTCGTGCGCTCCATCCCAGGCGTCGTGCCGGTCGTGCTGCGCAACGGGGTCGACGTCGAGTTCTTCGCGAACCGCGGGGACGCGGGACGCGAGCCGCACGCCGTGATCTTCACCGGCGTGATGGACTACGAACCCAACGTGGCCGGCGTGACCTGGTTCGTGCGCGAGTGCTGGCCGGCCGTGCGCGCGCGCGTGCCCGACGCGCGCTTCTACGTCGTCGGCAGCCGGCCCACGGCCGCGATCACCGCACTCGACGGCCACGACGGGATCACGGTCACCGGCCGCGTGGAGCAGACGCCCCCGTGGTTCGACCGCTGCGCGCTCGCGATCGCGCCGCTGCACCTCGCACGCGGCGTGCAGAACAAGGTGCTCGAAGCGATGAGCATGGGCCTGCCGGTGGTCAGCACCACGGTCGCCGCGCAGGGGCTCGGCGCGCTCGACCCCGGCACGCTGTGCGTCGCCGACACGGCGCCGGCGTTCGCGCAGGAGGTCCTCGCCCTGCTGGCGGATCCGGCGCGCCGGCGGGCGATCGGCGCGCGGGCGCGGGCCTGCGTGTGCGCGCGATTCCGCTGGGAGACCCAGTTCGGGGTCTTGCGGCAGGTGCTCGCCGGACTCGACGCCAGGCGTCAGCCGGAGAGCCGGTAGACCTTGCCGTCGAAACAGAGCAACAGGAGCTCGCCGTCGGGTTCCTCGGCGAACGACGCGATCGCCTTGCCGGTCTGCAGCAGCAACGTGCCGGTCTGCGTCTGGGCGCCCTCCTTCTCGCGCACGCACCAGAGCTTGCCGGACACGTAGTCGCCGTAGACGAAGGCGCCCTGCAGCGCCGCGATCTTCTCGCCGCGATAGACGTAGCCGCCGGTGACCGACTGTCCCTCGGAGCGCGGATACTCGGCGACCGGCGGGATGTGGCCGATGTTCGGGTCACGCATGCTGCCGGGCGGGAACGTGTGCGCGGCCTCGTAGAAGTTCCAGCCGTAGTTGCCGCCCTTGACGATCTTGTCGACCTCTTCGAAGCGGTCCTGCCCGACGTCGCCGCACCAGAGGTCGCCGGTCTTGCGGTCGAAGGTGATCCGCCATGGGTTGCGGATTCCGAGCGCCCAGACCTCGGGGGCCCACGCGGGGTCCTTCGCGAACGGGTTGTCCTTCGGGATCCGGTACGGCAGGTCGGCAGAGGCCCCCTGCACGTCGATGCGAAGGATCTTGCCGAGCAGCGACTTCTTGTCCTGGCCGCTCTGCAACGGATCGCCGGCCGCGCCGCCGTCGCCCATGCCGATGTAGAGCATCCGGTCCTTGCCGAACACGATCGTGCCGCCGTTGTGGTTGCCCCAGGGTTGCGCGATCCGCAGCAGCACGAGTTCGCTCGCGGGGTCGGCCGCGTGATCCTTGGCCGAGAAGCGTGAGATCACGCTCTCGCGCTTGTCGCCCGGCAGGCCGTGCGAGTAGTAGACGTAGAACCAGCCGTTCTCGGCATAGGCGGGGTCGAACGCGAAGCCGAGCAACCCCTCCTCGTTGTGCTGGGTGTAGGTCTGCTTGCGCCAGTCGAGGAACACCGTGCGCTCGTTCTTGGCGCCGTCGCGCGGGATGCGCAGCACGCGGCCGGGCTGCTCGACGAGGTAGTAGTGTGCCGGGTCGCTCGCGTGCCAGTCGAGGTAGACGGGGCGATCGAACGCCGCTTGCGCCGGGAAGGCGTTCACGAGCCGGGCAGGGTTTTGGCGCGGCTCCTGCGAGCAGGCCACCGACAGGCACAGGAAGTACGGCACGAGCCCGGAGCAACGGCGAGTCGTCACCGTGCGGATGTTACTGTGGGCGCCGATGATCCGCGTCGCGGGAC
>CAZSKV010000756.1:0-1887 GCA_964607495.1 uncultured candidatus Brocadiaceae bacterium | reverse complement strand
GCCGGGCGCGCCGAACGACCGCCTCGGCCTCGCGCGGTGGCTGGTCGCACCCGACCATCCGCTGACCGCGAGGGTCGCGGTCAACCGGCTCTGGGAGACCGTGTTCGGCACGGGGCTCGTGCGCACGAGCGAGGACTTCGGCCAGATGGGGGAGTGGCCGAGCCACGAGCTCCTGCTCGACTGGCTCGCGACCGAGTACCAGCGCTGCGGCTGGGACACCAAGGCGATGCTCACGCTGCTCGTGACCAGCGCGACCTATCGCCAGAGTTCGCGCGTGCGGGCCGAGGCCGTCGAGGTCGATCCGGACAACCGGCTGCTCGCGTACTTCCCACGCCGGCGCCTGACCGGGGAACAACTGCGTGACCAGGCGCTCTATCTGTCCGGGCTCCTGGTCGAGAAGCGCGGCGGGCCGTCGGTGAAGCCCTACCAGCCGTCCGGGCTCTGGGAAGAGGTCGCGATGCCGGCTTCGAACACGCGCGTGTTCGTGCGCGGCAAGGGCGAGGAGCTCTGGCGGCGCAGTGTCTACACCTATTGGAAGCGCGCCTCGCCGCCGCCGGCGCTGCTCGCGTTCGACGCGCCGACCCGCGAGTCCTGCGCGGTGCGCCGGCCGTCGACCAGCACGCCGCTGCAGACGCTCGTGCTCTGGAACGACGAGCAGCACGTCGAGGCCGCGCGGGCGCTCGCGCAGCGCACGCTCGCCGCGCGCCAGCCCGAGGCCGCAGCGCTCGTCGCCATGCACCGGCGGGTCACGGGCCGGTTGCCGGGCGCGGACGCGGCGCGCGCGCTCGCGCAGGCGCTCGCGGCGTTCCGCGCGCGCTTCCGCGCCACGCCGGCGGACGCCGCGCTGCTGCTCGCGGTCGGCGAGGCGCCGCGCGACCCGGGCCTCGATCCGGTCGAGCACGCCGCCTGGACGCTGCTCGCGAATGCGCTCCTGAACCTCGACGCCACGATCTGCAGGGATTGAACCGCATGCACCCATTCGCCCACAGGTACCTGAACCTCACGCGGCGGCGCTTCTTCGGCCGGCTCGCGAGCTCGGTCTCCGGCTGCCTCGGCGCGATGTCGCTCGCGTCGCTCGGCGGCGAAAAACAGCGCGTGCCGCACTTCGCGCCCAAGGCCAAGCGCGTGATCTACCTGCACATGGAGGGGGCGCCGAGCCAGCTCGACCTCTTCGACTACAAGCCGGGGTTGCGCGCGCGCTTCGACCAGGACCTGCCCGACTCGGTGCGCCAGGGCCAGCGGATCACCGGCATGACCAGCGGCCAGGCGCGGCTGCCGATCGCGCCGTCGCTGTTCCGCTTCAAGCGCTACGCCAACCGCCAGGACGGCGTGTGGATCAGCGAATTGATGCCGCACGTCGCGAGCGTCGCGCACGAGCTCTGCTTCGTGCACTCGATGCACACCGACGCGATCAACCACGAGCCGGGGATCACCTTCTTCCAGACCGGGCACGAACAGCCCGGCCGGCCCTCGTTCGGCGCCTGGTTGAGCTACGGTCTCGGCTCGGCGAACGCGAACCTGCCGACCTTCGTGGTGCTGATCGCGCAGGGTTTCGGCAACATGCAGGCGCTGTCGGCGCGCTTTTGGGGCACGGGCTTCCTGCCGAGCGAGCACCAGGGCTGCAAGCTGCGCTCCGGCAAGACGCCGGTGCTCTACCTCGAGGATCCGCCCGGGGTCGCGCGCAGTGACCGGCGCGCGATGCTCGACCTCGTCGAGCGCCTGAACGAAGAGGAGTTCGCGCGCACGCTCGACCGCGAGATCCACTCGCGCGTGGAGCAGGCCGAGATGGCCTACCGGATGCAGAGCTCGATGCCGGAGCTCGCCGACTTCGCGCAGGAGAGCGCGGACACGCTCGGGCTCTACGGGCCCGAGGTCGGCAAGCCGGGC
>CAZSKV010000755.1:0-3011 GCA_964607495.1 uncultured candidatus Brocadiaceae bacterium | reverse complement strand
CCGAACACGGCCGCGAGCAGGCCGCACAACCCGAGCAGCAGCCACACCATCTTGCTGCCGGCGAGCAGGCAGAGCGTCTGGCGCGCGACCTCGAGTGCGCTGGTGATGCGTCGCATCAGGCCACCAGATAGCCGAACACGGCGTCGAGGGAGGCGTCGAGTGGCTCGATCCCGAGCAGCAGCCCTTCCTCCTGGGCGCCGATGCGCGTGAGCTGCGCGAGGATGCTGGCTCCCCGCGTCGCGACCACGACGCCCTCGGGCCGGATCTCGAGCTCGCGCACGCCCTCGTGGGTCACGATCCGGGCGGCGAGCTCCCGTGGCCGGTGGCTGCTGAGCAGCAGCTTCAGCGGCCGAGTCTCGAGCTGATCGCGCAGTTCCTGGATCCGCCCCTCGGCGAGCAGCCGGCCCTGGTGCACCAGCAGCACCCGGTCGGCGACCGCCTGCAGCTCGTGCAGCACGTGCGAGCTGACCAGCACGACCACGCCTTCGCTGCCGAGCCGGCGCACGAGCTCGCCGACCTCGTGGCGCGCGATCGGGTCCAGACCAGTCAGCGGTTCGTCGAGCAGGAGCACCTGGGGGCGGTGCGCGATCGCCTGCGCGAGCTTGACCCGCTGCCGCATCCCCTTGCTGTAGCCGCGGATCTTCCGGTGCATCGCCTCGGCGAGCCCGAGCTCTGCCAGCACTTCCCGCGCGCGCGCGCGCGCGGCGGCCGCGCCGAATCCGTGCAGACGCAGCATCCAGGTCACGAAGGTCTCGCCGCTCAGGGATTCGTAGCAGCGGTCGAGATCGGGGCAGAGGCCGATCCGGGCGCGCACGGCGGTTTCGGTTGCCGGCGAGTCGCCGAGCACCAGCACGCGGCCCTGGCTCGGCCGCAAGAGCCCACAGGCGAGCTTGATCACCGTGCTCTTGCCGGCGCCGTTCTTGCCCACGAGGCCGGTCACCCCTGGGCCACAGGTGAACGACACGTCGGTCAGCGCCGAGACCTGGCCGTACCACTTGCTGACGCCTTCGAACTCGAGCTGCGCGCCGTTCATCCGATGGCCTCCGCCGTGCGCAGCCGGCGCGCGAGGAGCAGCGCGAGCAAGAGGACGGTGGCCGAGAGCCCGATCGCCGCCGCGGTTGGCGAGAAGTCCTGCTGCGGTCGCGCCGCGACCAGCCACTCGACGAGGCGCTTGGCGGAGCTCCACGGACTCGCGGCCCTGAGCCATGTCGCCCCCCGGTACACGCGCAGCAGCACCTGCGTGCCGGCCCAACTGCCGAGCACGAGCCCGAGCCAGAGGATCGCGGCGAAGGTCGGCGTGCCGGCCAGGGCGGAGAGCGCCGTGGCGACGAAGGTCAGCACGACGACCAGGAGCAACGAGCCGAGCAGCAGCATCGGCACGAAGGCGAGCGTCGTCTCGAGCAGCTGCCAGTCGGGCGCCATGAACACCGCGAGCAGCCACACCACGAGCGGCCCGCCGACCAGCAGCGTGCCGACCAGGAACACCGAACCCGCCCACTTCGCCGCGAAGTAGCCCCACGGCGTGATCGCGCGGGTCCACAGGATCTCGAGCGCCCCGGCCGCCTGGTCCTTCGCGATCGCGCGCGCGCTGACCAGCGTCGTCAGGAACAGGAACGAGGTGTACGACTGCGTGACGATCGGCTCGAGATGGAAAGCGAGCGCAGTCGGATCCCAGCGATCGGTGGCGAGCGGCCCGCGCGGTTGCTGCGTGACCGGCAGGAACTGCAGCACCCCGTAGCGTGCCATCAGGATCACCAGCGAGACGATCATCGGCCAGCAGCAGATCAGGAAGCCGACGACACCCCAGCGGGTCCGGAACAGGCCGCGGAACTCGAGCACGGCCAGCGCGAGCAGCCGCTGCACCGTCGGCACGGGCTCGTGCACGAGCGGCCGATAGCCGGTGCCGTAGACCACCATCAGCCGACCCTCGCCGTGGTCGCGGCGACCGCGCCCAAGAACACTTCTTCGAGCGTGCGCCGGTGCTCGACGAGCCGCCGCACGACGCCGTCGCATTCCTGGACGGCGCCGAAGATCCGCGCCGGCGCGAACTCCTCGGGCACGAGGAGCCGCAGGATCGGAGGCGTCGTCGCGTCGATGCTCGTGACGCCGGCTGCGCGCAGGGCCGCGTGCAGGCGCTCCTGGTCGCCAGCCGCCTCGAGCTCGAACACGCGCGTCGGCGTGCGCGTCAGGTCCCGCACCAGACCGGCTGCCGCCAGGTGTCCGCGCTCGAGCAGCACGACGTGCGCACAGGTCGCTTCGACGTCCTGGAGGATGTGCGACGAGAGGACGACCGACTTGCCGAGCCCGGTAGCCAGCGTCGCGATCAACTGCAGCATGTCGCGCCGTCCCCCAGGGTCGAGACCATTGGTAGGTTCGTCGAGGAAGAGCACGGCCGGATCGTGGACGAGGGCGACCGCGAGCTTGACCTTCTGCCGCATCCCGGCCGAGTAGCCGGCGACCGGCCGATAACGCTGCTCCTCGAGTTCCACCAGGTAGAGCACCTCGTGGGCACGCCGCGCGGCGTCGGCCCGCGACAGGCCGGAGAGCTGCGCGGCGAGGCGCACGGTCTCGTAGCCGGAGAGCCCTGGCACGTGGCAGTCCCGCTCGGGCATGTAGCCGACCAGGCGGCGGATCTCGAGCGGACTCGCGCCGACCGGGAGGTCGAGGATCTGCATCGATCCCGCCTCGGGGCGGACGAGGCCGAGCAGGGCCTTGAGGATCGAGCTCTTGCCGGCGCCGTTGCGGCCGAGCAGACCGACTGCTCCCGGCGGGAACTCGGCGGTCACGTGGTCCACGGCCAGGGTGCGTCCGTAGCGGATCGTCAGATCGACGAGGCGGACGGTCATGGCGCCTGCCCCTGGGCGTCGGCCGGCCAGATCCAGCACAGGCGCATCTGGATGCGCCGCTCGTCGTACCATGCGTCGGGGGCGACCCCCACCGGCGCGCCGGCGCCCGTGCACGCGCGCTGGCAACCCCCCGCCCCCCCCCCCCCCCGGGAGCCCCGCGCCCCC
>CAZSKV010000754.1:0-10005 GCA_964607495.1 uncultured candidatus Brocadiaceae bacterium | reverse complement strand
GAAGTCCCAGCCGAAGTCCCCGCTCCTGACCCGCAAGCAGCTCGATGTGCTCCGCTTGTTCCGGGACTACCACCAAGAGCATGGGATCTCGCCGACGCTCGAGGAGGCCGCGGAGGTGCTCGGGGTCAGCAAGATCACGGTCTACGAGCATCTCAACCATCTCGTGGCCAAGGGAGCAGTGCACCGGGACAAGGCCAGAGCTCGAGCTGTCGAGGTGCGCTTCGATCCAGACGCCGGACGCAAGCAACGGCACGCGGGTACGAGTTCGATCTCGCTCCTCGGCTCGATTGCTGCCGGCCGTCCGATCGAGGCGATCGAGGACCCGGAAGCCATCGCACTCGACGAGCTGATCCCGTCCGACGGAAAGCACTATCTGCTGCGAGTCGAGGGCAAGTCGATGATCGAAGATCACATCGACCATGGCGACCTCGTGCTCGTCGAGCGTCGCGAGAGTGCCCAGAATGGCGAGGTCGTCGTCGCGATCGTTGGCGATGGCGAAGCGACCCTCAAGCGTTTCTATCGCGAGGATGGACGCATCCGCCTGCAACCAGCCAACTCCATGATGCAGCCGACCTTCCCGCAACAGGTCGAGATCCGAGGGATCGTCAAGGGCGTGATCCGGCGCTTCCGCTGATAGCATCGCTCGGGATGGAGCCGCCCCCTCCCGGCAAGATCCAACGCGGTCCCTACGTCGTGCGTTGCGAGCCCGGCAAGCACGCCTACTGCCGCTGCAAGCAGAGCAGGTCGTTCCCGCTCTGCGATGGCACGCATCGCGGCAGCGAGTTCACGCCGATCAAGGTGATCCTCGAGCACCCTGTGCTGGTTTCGTGGTGTGCGTGCAGTGAGTCGAAGAACCTCCCGTTCTGCGACGGTACCCATGCCAGGCTGGACACCAGCCCAGGTGCTCGTCCCTCATAGCGTGTGCCGCCACAGGCGGTAGAGCGTCAGGCTCTGCTCTACCTTCTGCACCTGCACAGGGTCTCGCCACCAGGTGTCATTGACCGAGACCAGTCGTCCGCGCAGCCGACCGCTCTGGGCCGACACGAGCCAAAGGGCGAGTTCGGCAGCATCCTCGGGTGGGTGGTTCTGGTCGTGCAGCGGATGCCTTGTGCTGGTGGCGCGCTCTTCGGCCACGATCTGCGCGAGCTTCGCTTCGTCCCAGACCATGCCTGGCTCGAGGCAGTTGATCCGGATCTGTGTGTCCCAGAGTTCAGCCGTCAGCTGGTCCGTGAACCGGCAGATCGCAGCCTTCGCACATGCATAGCCGGAGAACGGCACGCCGAGGACGGGATGGAATGCGCCGCCGCCCGCGCAGGTCAGGATCGAGCCGCGGTCTTTCCGGCGCAGGATCGGCAGCACGGCTCGCGCGCAGTAGAAGGTTGCACTCAGGTTCTGGCGCAGCACCTGATCCCAGGTCGCCGGGTCGACCTCCTCGATGCTCTGGTAGGGCCAACCGCCACCAGCGATCGCGGCCATGACGTCCACGGTGCCGTAGGCCTCGACTGCGGTTCGCACGAGTCGCTCCACTTGTCGGAGGTCGGTGACATCCGTGGGCACCACGAGTGCGTCCAGCCCTTCTTCACGCAACAGTGTGCGCGTCTGTGCGAGCCGCTGCTCGTTGCGACCGGCGATCACGAGCCGCGCTCCTGCGCGTGCGAAGGCACGTGCGATCGCGCGCCCGATGTTCCACCCGCCGCCGGTGACGATCGCGACCTGATTGTCGAGCAGGCCGCTCACTCGTCAGCAGACCTTGGCTGCGCTGCTGCCCTTGTCGCTGGCGGTGCCTTCCCGGCGCACCTTCGCGCGGTGACTGAACGACGCCTTCACGTCGGGTCGCCCCATGTTCGCGACGGAGCAGTTCGCGCAGACGTCCCGCAACTGCATGTTGTAGATCTGCCGCCGCAGTTCCTTGTACTTCGGACCAGTCCAGATCTCCGCGAAGGTCTGCGTCGTGAAGTCACCGAAGGTCGTGAACTCGAACCAGCAGCCGCACGGGAACACGGTGCCGGTGGGATTGATGTGGATGTAGTACCACGGGAAGTAGCAAGCGCGGTTGTGCTCGGTCTTCTGCTTGGCCTTCAGCAGGAACTCGCGGTTCTTGTGGTTGATGTAATCGTCCGTGGAGAAGGAACCTTCGGCGAGTTCGCTGGGACCGGCGATGGCCTGGCCGCCGCCCTGATCGCTGCGGGAGGCGTCGGTCACGAGCTGGCTCTCCTCCATCGACTCGGGGATCGGCATCGGGATCACGGTCTGGATCCCCAGCTCGTCGGCGACCTGCTTGGTCGCGCGCATGTACTGGTTGGCGAGCTTCGGCTCGTTCATCAGGTTCTCGTGCTCGTTGCCGAGTCCGCCGATGACCGCCATGTAGACGAAGTTCATGTACTTGACGCCCTTGCTGTGGGCGAAGCGCACGAGGTCTGGCATCTGCCGGATGTTCGATCGCATCAACACGGCGGTCATGCTGAGCTCGGGGAAGTGGGAACCCCGTGCCTGCTTGCGCGCGTTGATCAGGTCCAGCTTCTTGACGAACACATCCCACTTGCCGGGCCGCCGGATCTGCTCCCAGGTCTCCTTCTCCGGCGAGTCACACGAGACCGTCAGCAGCGGCATCTGCACGTCGATGATCGTGTCCATGATCTTGTCCGACATCGACAGTGCATTGGTCGAGAAGTGGAAGTTCGGTACCTCGTACTTGCGGCACAGCTCGAGGGCGTACGGCAGCTCGGGCGCCATCAACGGCTCGGCACTCGACGACAGGACCACGTCGTGTGCCCTGGGGAACACTTCGCGCGCGACCTTGTCGAGCAGGTTCCGGTCCATCACGAACGGCTGCTCGACGAAGTCCGGGTGCGCGAAGTGGCACATGGTGCAGCGGAGCTGGCAGCGCATGACCATGTCGAGCTTGACGCGCAGGAACCGGCGTTCGCGGATGACGGGCATTGGCAGGAGTTCTCGGACGAGCGTGGGCGGAGGCTGCCCTTGTACTGCAGGCAGCAGAGGAGTGTAGCTCCTGCCGAAATGCTCCGGCGGCGCCGGGGGTTCAGCGCCGGCGTTCGACCTGGATCAGCACGTGGCTGCTGAAGTCGTCGGCAGGCAGGAAGATGCCGGAGAACTGTCCCGTGTTGTCGGGGAGTCCGGTGCCCATGACGAAGACGCGCTGCACCCGGGGATCGCGCTCGAGATGCATCCGGAACTCGCGCAAGAAGTCGTGCGAATCCGGACTCGCCTGCACGAAGAGCTTGCTCGGGAGCCGCTCCAGGCGCACCTGCTCGATCGAGCGCAGGGCCACGCGGCGGGTTCGGGGATCCCGCTCGGCCTGCACGACCTCGGCGGTGCGCTCGGCGACGCGGAGATCGGCCTCGAGATCGGGCGGGAGCATGCCGATGAAACCCTCGCGCTGCAGCCAGCGCAGCATGCCGGCTGCAACCTGGAACTTCTCGACCGAGCGGTCGATGCGGCGCTGGGCGAGTGGCGTCGCCTGATCGGACTCGAGCTCACACAAGGTGTCACGGAGCGCGCGGGCGCTGTCGACGGCCGTGTTCGCGGCCACGCGGGCGACCTGATCCGGGGCGAAGGCAGCGGGACCGAACTGCAGCCCGGGATTCGGGGCCGCGCTGCCCGGCGGTTCGGGGCGCCGCACGAGGTCGGCGATCCGCTGCTCGCTCTCGGGCTTGACCCCTTCCTCGGTCCGGCCGAACACGAACTTGCTGGCGAAGAGCAGCGCGGCCGCAGCCGCGGCGCCGGAGATCAGGTAACGGACCTTGGTCCAGGCCGTGACCGGCGGATGCAGGTCGATCTCGGGAGCACCCTCACCGGATTCGATACGCGACCACAGCGCCGCGCGGAAATCGCGACTGGTCCTGTGCACCGGCAGATCGAGCACGATTTCCTGGGCCTGCTGCAGCGCCTCCCAGGTACGCGCACACCCATGGCAGCTGGCGATGTGGGCCAGAACCTGTGCGCGGGAGCCCGCGGGCAGGCGCCCGTCGAGGCACAGCGACATCTGGGTCTGGTATTGGTTGCACTTCATCGGAGTCGTCACACGTTGATCACGTCGCGGAGAGCCTCACGGAACCGGACTCGGGCGCGGAACAGCCGCGTGGAGATGGTCTTGACCGGGATCTGCAGCACGGCTGCGGCATCCTCGTAGCTGAGTCCCTGGACTTCGCAGAGCAAGAAGGTCTCGCGGAACTTCGCCGGCATCGCGGCGATCGCCTGCTCGATGGCCGCATGGGACTCGCGCGCCTGGGCGAGCTCGTCCGGCCGGTCCGCTCGCTGGTCCACGTGGGTCATCTGGGGTTCGTCGTCCTCGCGCTGCAGATCCCCGAAGAGCCGCAGCTTGAACTTCCGGCGGCGCAGGTGGTCGAGGCAGAGGTTGCGCGTGACCCGGTAGAGCCAGGGGCGGAACGCAGCAGGGGGCACTTCTGCCATGTGCCGGTAGAGGGCGAGGAATGCATCCTGGGCGACGTCCTCCGCCAGCACCGGGTCGCGCAGCATCCGGGTCGCGAAGCTCTTCAGGCCATCCGCGTGCTCGGCCACGGCCCGGTTGAAGGCCACGGTCGCGAGGGCATCGACCTGGGATTCGACCATCGGCTTCATGGCAAGGGCAGCTGCCTCGTGGACGCGATCATGACAGGGAGTTGCGGTCCTGACGCTGGACCAGGGGGGAAAACTCCCGGCCGCAGCCTCTCGACCGTCGCAACGGACTATCGGCGGCGGCGGCCTTCCTGGCGCAGGATCAACAGTCCGTTCTTGGAATCGATCTCCATGTTGAGGCGCTGCAGGACATTGAGGCCGAGCAGACCCTTCCCGCGCAGGCTGTCGGGGAGATCGAGCACGACGGCCTGCACGTTCTTGACCTCGATCTGGCCGATGTGCAACGACGGCAGGGTGACCACCTCGCCCTCGACCGTGCCACTTGCCGTGGCGACCTTCACGCGTTGGTTGCCCGCGCGGCGCAACTGCAAGTTGTCGGCCAGAGCCGAGGGGATCGTCGTGAGCGTCGCACCCGTGTCAACCACCAGCTCGAGGGGCTGGCCGGACACCGTGACCTGGGTCTGGATCACGCTGGTCTTGGGGTCGAACGGGATCTGCACCAGTCCTGGAGTCCTGGCTCGTTGCGCGGCGGTGCGCAACGACTCGGCTTCGTCCGCGAAGGCAGGGTCGATGCGGGCGGCCTCGAGCGCCGCCGCCAGCGCTTCGTCGGTCGCGCCGAGCACGGCAAGGGCCTCGGCCCGGGCCATCTGCAGATCAGCCCGTCGTGGGAACAGGCCGACGGCGAGGTTCAGGAGTTCGATCGCCTCCTGGGCGCGCCGCTCGCGCAGCCGCGCCCGCGCGATGCGGACGAGTCCCTTGGCCAGCGGTTCGGCGGTCTTCTGGGCGTGCTCGACCGAGATGCCCTGCAACTGGCTGAAGAGAGCCACGGCCCGGCGCGGATCCCCGTGCTCGAGTTGCAGCAGGCAGGCGTCCGCGAGCAGCGCCGCGTGGTCGGGAAAACGCTGCAAGGCCCGCATCGCCTCGATCAGCGCCTGCGCCGGATCCTGCTGCGAGGTCAACCGGATCAGGGCATGGTAGGCGAGCCGCAGATGCTGGTCGTAGGCGCGCACGAGTTCCGGATCCCGCGCGCGCTCGATCCCCTGCTCGAGGAGTTCGATCGCCTGGCGCAACCTCGCGAGGTCGGCCGGGCCCTTGGCGGCCCGGATCAGCGCGTTCGCATCCTCGAGCGCGAGGGTCGGGTCGCGCGCACGCAGGGTCGTCTGCACGACTTCGAGCTCCTGCGTGCCTGGGTGCATCAGCCAGCCGGCGGCGACGTCGAGTGGCAGTGCGGACATGCCGCCGAGTGCGTACGCGACCGCGAGGCCCGAGGCGGTCAGGATCGCAGCCCCTGGCGCCACGTCGCGAGAGAGTTGCAACTGGCTCCCGCCCTGCGTCCTGCCCGTGATCCCGACCGGGAGGCCGACTCCGCCATCCGGCGACAGGTCGAAGAGCTCGGTCTGCGCCAAGGGCCCCGAGACCTGCAATGGCGACAACTCGCCACCGAGGCTCTTGGGCAAGGAGAGCAGGACGAAGCCGAGCTGGGCGTCGACCGTGATCACATCAGGCTTGCAGGGGGCGCCGCTCGGATCGAGGAACCCGCCGCGCAGGGGCAGCGCATCGAGGGGCAGGAACAGGGCGATCGGCCCGCCATCGTCACGGGCGCGCAAGGCCAGGGCGATGGCCGGCCGCCGGGTCGGGTGCTCCGCACGCAGGACGACGTGGCTGCGCTGCACGCGCGGACTCGGAGGCGGGCGCACCGAGGGCTCCTGCTCTGCGCGCGACTCTGGGCGTGCCGCAACGCGCTCGGACGCTGACTCGGGCACCACCGGTGAGCGGGTCCGGTCCTGCCCAAGGATCCACCATGTCGAGACCCCTGCCAGACCGACCAGCACTGCGGCCAGGAGCAACGAGTTCCGTCTCGTCTGACCTCCGGCGAGAGCGTGCCCGCAGTGCGGGCATCGCGTTGGGCTGCCGGCGAGGCCTGACCAGCAGGCGGGGCATTGCTTGGGTGCTGGTTCTCTCAAGTGCGGCAGAGGTTATACGTCTGCAGCCCTTCGATCTGTTGCATGCTCCGTACCTACCTGTTGTTCCTGCTCGTGCTGGTCACATCCTGCCGGGGCCACTATGCGCACCGGATCGAGGGCAGGGCCACGGGAACGGTCGCGGTCAAGCCAGGCACGACCCGGATCCTGCTCGAGAACCACGCCGGTTATCTCTCGGTGGAACCTGCTGCCGACGACAGGATCTCCTTCGAGGCCGCCACCCTGAAGGCTGCCGACACCGAAGCCGAGCTGGCGGGCCTGGCGTCCATCGACCTGCAGCTGACCGAACAGCCGACAGAGCGCAGCGGCGAGATGCGACTCGTGGTTCCCGGTCTGCCGAAGGGCGCCGACCAGCTGACGAATCAAGTCGTGTTCAAGGGCGTGATCCGGATCCCCCCGAGCCTCGCGCTCTGCGCCAGGATCGGGCTCGGCCAGCTATCGGCCCGAGGGATCACGGGCGAGATCGACCTCGAGACCGGCGTTGGCGACGTGGTGCTCAAGAACTGTCGCGGCAATGCCCGCCTGCGCACGGGCAAGGGCCAGATCATCGTCGATGCGCACAAGGGAGCGCTCGACGCCGAGACCGCATCGGGCACGATGCTCGTGTTCGTGAGCGAGCTCGGGCAGAAGGGCATGCGGCTCGTGAGCGGCGCCGGCGGCATCCAGGCGCACCTGCCCCGCGATGCTGCGTTCGCGCTCGATCTGCGCGTCTACGAAGGCAAGTACGACTGCACCTGGATGTTCCCGGTCGAGCGCCGTGACGGCGGCATCTTCGCCAAGGGCGTCGTCGGCAAGGGCGTGGTGCCGGTGTTCATCAGCTCACGCACGGGCAGCGTGTCACTGCGCGCCGATGAGCCGGAGAGAAACTGAAGGAGAGGACCAGCGTGTTGCACCTGAACCATCTGCTGTTGCCGTTCCTGCTGCTCGCGCAGGATCCGGCGCCGAAGCCCGAGAAGCCGGATCTGGTCGTACTGCACTTCAACGACTTCCACGGCCAGGTCCTGCCCCGTGTCGTCCAGCAGTCGGCCCGCGGCGACGAGAATGGCAAGCAGGTCCGGATGGGCGGCTTCGCGACGCTGCAGCGCTATGTCGAGCAACAGCGCCAGGAGTTGGGCGAGGCCCGGGTCTGGGTGACCGAGGCCGGAGACTGGTATCAGGGGACGCCCGAGGGCAACGAGGACAAGGGCGCATCGATCATCGAGTGCTTCAACCGGCTGCGCCTGACCGTCAGCCAGATCGGCAACCATGAGTTCGACTTCGGCGAGGACAACGTCGCGCGGCTCGTGCCGCTCGCGAAGTACCCGATCCTCGGGGCCAACATCCTCGACGCGAAGCGGCCCGGCCAGGTGCGCCAGTACGCGAAGCCCTTCATCGTGTTGGAGAAGGCCGGCGTGCGGGTCGCGATCGTCGGTCTCGTGACCAAGGACACGAAGGGCGTGTCAACCGGGCCGTTCGGGGATGCCGAGTTCCAGGACGAGGCCAGGACGCTCGAGGGCCTGCTGCCGAGCGTGCGCAAGGAAGCAGACGCAATCGTGCTCTTGACCCATTGTGGCCTCGAGACCGACAAGGCCCTGGCCAAGCGCTTCCCCGAGCTCGCGCTGATCCTCGGCGGCCACTCGCACACCGAGTTGCGGCGCCAGGAGCGTGAGGGTTCGACGGTGATCGTCCAGTCCGGCTCGAAGGGCTCGGCCGTCACCAGGATCGAAGTCGATCTGGCCGAGCAAGCACCGAAGTTCCGGGTGCTCGGTTCCCGGTTCGTCGAGATGCGGACCGACGAGATCGGCACCGATCCAGAAGCCGAGAAGTTCGTCGCGGAACGATTCGGGGCGATCTCCGCACAGTGGGACGAACCGATCGGTTCGTTCGCAGGCGACCTCGGGCGCGGGCGCGACCGCGGCCCGTTCTCCACCGCGGGTGGCAACCTGATCGCCGGCATCATCCGCGAAGCCGGGGAGGCTCAGGTGGGGCTCACGAACAAGGGCGGCATCCGTACCCAGGTCCACCTCGGGCCGGTCACGCGACGCGAGATCTACGAGCTCGTCCCGTTCGAGAACACGGTCGTGACCTTCGAGATGACCGGGACCATGCTGCGGCAGGTGCTCACGCAGAGCCTTGCCCGTGGCCGCCGACCGCTCGAGATCGCTGGCGCCACCTACACCTATCGGGTGGTCTCGGGGGAGCGCGAACTCGTCGAGGTCAAGGTCGGCGACCAGCTCGTCGATCCAGCCGCGACCTATCGCGTGGCGGCGAACTCCTTCCTGGCGGGAGGGGGCGACGGTTTCCAGGCCTTCCGCGACGCCAGACGTCTCCCCCCGACCTCCGGGTCCGATCGCTTCCTCCGCGACATACTGATTGATAAGATGCTTCGGGAAAAGACGTTGCAGCTGACGGGCGAAGACAGGATCCAGGTCGTCGACTGAGGCCGGGAGGGGGCTTCCGCCAGAATTCCTGGAAAAACCCCCACTTGTTTTTCCCGGCTCGGTCGTAATGAATGCGCTCCGTCCCGATCTTCCTGGCCCAATTTAGGAGACCTCCCATGGCGATCGGCAAGCGACTGCTCGTTTTCTCTCATCGCGATCCCAAGGCAGCTTCACTGACTGCATCCGTCACCGAGTGGGGATGCCTGGTCACGGCGGCCGACACTCTCGAAGACCTGCGGGCCCGGTTGGAGGGCTCGGACTACGACCTCGTGCTGGTCGAGGACTCGCGCCAACTGCGGCGCCTGGTCTCCGAGGTCGATCCCAACCAGGAGCTGCTGAACTCACCGCTTGCGGAGATCGAGAAGCGGCACATCCTCCGGGTGCTGCACCATCACAGTGGCAACAAGACCCGTGCTGCCAAGGTGCTGGGGATCGACACCAAGACTCTCTACAACAAGTTGAAGGCCTACGGGGCTTCGGCCGAAGCCGCCCGTCGCCGCCAGGCGCAGCAGCAGGGCTTGGGCCAGGCTACCTGAGCGGCACGAAACGTCCGTTGATACCGGCGTCTTGGTCACTGACGCCGGCGCAGGTGCCGGGTCCGCCGCAGATCGCTGTGCCGGCTCGCACGGGCACGCAGGGCTGAACCAGCACGGCTTTGGCCATGGCCGAACCCGCGCTGCGTGCCGCGGAACGCGCTGGCCAGGAGTCTGCGCCACGGGAGGCGCCGCGGCCTCGACGTGAGCGATTCCTGTGGCGCAGACTCCTAGACTCCGGCGCCTCGCTTCCAGGCTGCGATGAACCACACCTGCTCGACGATTGCCGCGCTCGCACTTGGATTCTGCCTGGCGGCACAGAGCGGGACGTCGCGCCCGGCAAGCCCGGCAAGGTCTTCCGACCATGCCTACACGATGCGGGTCGAGTTGGACCCCGCGCACCGCAGCCTCTCCGGGGAACAGACGATCCGGTGGCGCAACACGACTTCGGCCAGCACGGACGAACTCAGGTTC
>CAZSKV010000753.1:0-4874 GCA_964607495.1 uncultured candidatus Brocadiaceae bacterium | reverse complement strand
AGCGGCTGAATGATCGCCCATAGAATACCGAGACGGCTTCGGCGAAACCGCGAACGTAGATCGGAGCCGACGAGATTCCAGCAAAGGTGGCGGTAGCGGAATACGTCCGCAATGTAGCGCACGAAACCAGGGATCCGGCTGTCTTGGTAGTTGGAGTAGCTCATCGAACGCACCTCGCGCCGCGCATGCGCGGCTCACACAACCACGATCCAGGTCAAACCTTCAGAGCGCCGCGCATATACTGCTGTAACTGCGGCACGACCGCCGAAGGCGGGCCGTCGCGTATGATCTGGCCGCGGTTGATCCAGATGACGCGCGTGCACCTCGCGGCCCGCGACCAGGAACAGAGCGGCCTGACCGACCTGCGTTGGGAGCACGCCGAGATCGACCTCGCACTGCGGCAGCTCTGGCGCGGCCGGCTGCACGCCGACACGTTGACGGTCCGGGGCGCCGACGTGACGCTGCGCCTGCCCCCGGCGGCGACGGCCGGGCCTCCGGCCTCCGCGCCGGCCTCCCCGCCGGTTGGCCCCGCACCTGCGGCCGCCACCGCGCTCGACTTCAGCCTGCCGTGTGCCGTGTCCAGCCTGAGCCTGGCTGACCTTGCGCTCACGTTGCAGCCAGCCGCCGGCGGGACGGAGCCCGCCGTGCAGGTGACCGGGCACCTGAACGGCTATGACCTGGGTCACGCCACGCGCCCGAACCGCCTCGCCCTGCTCGTCCACTCGCCGACGGCGCTCGACACGCTGCGCCTCGAAGCGAACTGGACCGGCGCGCTGCGCCAGCTGCGGGGCAGCATGGCTCTGCACGTCGTCGGCCTGCGCCCACGCGCCGCGGCCGGCCTGTGCCGCGCGCTCGGGATCACACCGCTCGCCGACACCGTGGGTTGTGCGCTCGCGGCCGACGTGGACCTCGGGCCATCCCCCGGGCACGCGACCGCGAGTACCGGCGACCTGAGGATCAGCCGGCTGCACGCCGCGGCCGACCGCGAGCCCTGCTTGGACCTGGAGGAGGCGACAACCCGCCTCGCGTCCTGGGACACTGCGCATCTCGCCCTCGGCGACACGACGATTCGCGGACTCTTCGCCCACGCCGGCCGCGACGGCGAGCACGGACTGGTCGCCTGTGGTCTCGGTTTCGCGCACAAGGACGCGCCCGCGAACCCGCCCTTCATGCCTCCCGCCAGCCCGGCCACCGCGTTCGCGTTCTCCCTCGGAGATCTTGTCTGCGCGGGCGGCCGGCTCGTCTTCGCCGACGCCGCTGGGCCGCTGCGCAGCCGCTGGGAGCTCGGCATCGCGCGGCTCGCCCATCGGCGCGGCTCCTGGGAGGCAGAGCTCTCGGCCCCCGGCATCAGCGAGCGGATCGAACTCGAGGCGAGGCGCGCCGAGGTCTCCGACTCGCAGCGCTGCGTCGTCGATCTGCGCGCCTCCGGCATCACGTTGCAGGCCCTGGCCCCAATGCTGCAGTCCGCCGGATGGGCGCCGGAGTTGCGCGCCGGGCGCCTGGCCTTGCACGCCGAGGTGGGCTGGAAGCCGGCGGCAGACTCCATCGCGCTGACGGCCACGCTGGGCCCGGTCGAATTGGCGGACGGCGCCACGCTGCTGCACCTCGACCGTGCGAGCCTGGATCACGCCGAGTTCGGCGCGGCCGGGCCTCGCCTCGGCACGTTCGAGGTCGCAGGGCTGCGCCTGGCGGCGCGCATCGGGCGCGATGCCGCCTGGCACGCGCTCGGCCTGCGGAGCGTTGCGGCGCCGGGCCCCGTGCCGGCGCCAGCCGCGGCGCCACCGGCGCCGCAAGCGCCCTTGCAGCTCGCGCTCACGCGCCTGCTCGTGCGCGATGCCCTGCTGGTGTTGCGCGACGAGAGCGGCTCCGAACCGGCCGAATTGCAGGTGCCGCTCACAGCCGAGCTCAGCAACCTCGACCTGCTGCGCGCGGGCACGGCCAGCGCGGCCTCGCGCGACGGCGCCCGGTTCGCCCTGCGAGTAGGCGGCACGAACTGGGCCGAGACCCTCGACTGCGAAGGCAGCGTGGATGCCGGCGGCTGGCCCTCGAAGCTCGGCGGCAACGCCAGCCTGCGCGGGCAAGGCCTGGACCTGCGGCCGTGGCGCAGCTGGCTGACCCGCGCCGGACTCGAACCGAACTTCGAGCAGGGCCGGTTGCAGGCCACCGCCGAGTTCGAGCTCGCGAACCATGCGACCGGCATGCGGCTGAGCTTCGGTCTGCGCGACTTCGAGCTCGCGACGCCGACGCAGCCCGTCGCGCGGCTGCGGGCCGTGCACCTGCGCGAGTTCGACCCCCGCCTCGTGCATGCCGCGGACCTGATCGTCGAGGGCCCGGAGGTCTGGATCCGCCGTGACCCGGACGGACACCTGCATCTGCCCGGCCTGGTCCTGCGCGCCGCCCCGCCGATCGCGGCCGAGGCCGCCGCGTCGCGGCCCTCTTCGACCGTGACCGCAGGGCCGGACGCGGCCAGCCCCGCATGCCTGCACGTGCGCCTGTCCGGTGGTCTGTTGCACTGGCGGGACGAGCTCGCCGACCCCGCGCTCGAGGAGTCCGTGCGCGCCGACCTCGAGTGCCACAACGTGGACTTCGGTCCGAGCGATATCCCTGCCCGCTACGACCTCACGCTCGCCCTCGCGAACGCCGGTACCCGGATCACCTCGAACGGCAGCTGCCAGATCCGCTGGCCGCAGTTGCAAGCCGAGGCCACGTTCGCCGGCACGGGCTTCCGCGCCGCGACGCTCGTGACCTACCTGCCGCCAGACCTGCAGCCGGTGTTCCGCGATGGCCACTTCGGCGGCAGGGTGAGCGCGCGCGTCGCCGGCGTGCCGGCGGGCGGCCAGTCGGTTGAACTCGTGGTGCGCGACCTCCGGCTGACCGAGGGCGATCTGGCGGTGCCCTGGCTCGCATTCGACCAGCTGCTCGTCGCAGTGCCGCGCCTGGATCTCGCGGCGGGAGCCGTCGCGATCCGCGAGATCGCCCTGACGGGCCTCGAGCTCGCCGCCAGGCGCACGCCGGAAGGCAGGTTCACGCTGCTCGGCTTCACCACCGATGCGACCCCGGCGGGCGGCACGGCACCGCCGCCGCCGCTCTGGCGGGCCGGCCCCAGGCGCCTTCGCCTGCCGCGCGTGGACCTCGACCGGCTGCGCGTGGAGTGCAAGCGGCTCTGGCTCGACGAGGGCACGGCGGCCCGGCCGGCGACGCCGATCGAAGCGCGGTTCACGCTCGAGACCGCGCGGCCGTTGCGTGTGCTCGACGAGAACCCCGGCGAGCTGCCACCCATCGAAGTGACCCTGCAAGGCGGCGCCCCGCCGCTCCTCGGCGCGTTCGCGCTGCGGCTGGCTGCGACGCCGTTCGCCTCCTCGCCGGGACTCGACCTCGGACTCGAGGCCAAGGACATCGGCCTGGCCCAGCTCACCGCGTGCCTGCCGCAGTTGGCCGACGCGATCGCCGCAACCAAGGTGGCCTCGGCCGGCTTCGCGGCCAAGGTGCACGCCGAGCTGCAGTTCCAACGCCTTGGGCCCTTCGATTTCGACCTCGGCCGTGGGTTCGGATTCACGGTCGAAGTGGGTGATCTCGCGCTGCGCGACACGGCCACGCAACAGGTCCTGCTCGGATTCGACTCCCTCGCCTGTGTGGCGCCGCGCATCGTCCCGCCACAGCGCAGCGTCCACGTGCGCGAGTTCGAGATCCACGGCCTGCAGGGTCAAGTCGCGAAGCAAGTGGACGGCTTCCAGGCCGGAGGTCTCGTGTGGCGCACGACCGCGACGACCCCGGCCAGCGCCCCCAGCAGCGCGCCGGCAGCAACCACCCCGCCCCCACGTTGGCGCCTGGACGACCTCGTGATCCACGCCGCCAACTTCGAATTGCGGAACGACACGCTCTCCCCTCCCACCGTCCTGCCGATCCGCTTCCTCGAAGCCGAAGGGCATCGCCTGGGCAATGCCACGGCTGCTGGGGCGACCACCCGCTTCCAGGGTTCCATGACGGCTCCCCCGCTCTGCGAGGAGTTCGCATTCCGTGGCGCGGTGGTGAACGGACCGGCACCGGAAGGGCTGCTCGTGTTCAACCTCAACGAGCTCGCCCTGAACGAGCTGCGCGGTCTCGCCGCGCAGAGCGGCGTGGTGCTCGGAGGCGGCATCATGAACGGCGGCGCCAAAGTGCGCTTCGAAGGCACGCGTGGCACGCGGATCGACCTCGCGACGACCTTCCGCAATCTGGCGCTCGAGGAGCCCAGCGACGGCCCGATCCGGCGCGTGCTGAAACTGCCGGCGTCGCTCGACACGGTGCTCTTCCTGCTGCGCGACCAGGAGGGCGAGCTGCCGATCAAGTTCGGCTTCACGGTCGGCACCACCGGCTTCTCGACGGCCCAGGTCACGCAGGCCGCGATCCTCGCGCTGTCGGAGCAGATCGCGCTCGCGATCGCGAAGTCCCCGCTGCGGCTGACGAGCGGCCTGACCGGCCTCCTCGGCATCACCGGCAACGCCAGGGTCCTGCCCGAGCCGGTGGCCACCGGATTCGCGCTCGGCGATGCCTATCTCGATGCCAGTGCCAGGACCTGCATCGACACGGTCGCGGCCCGGCTGCGCGCCGAGGGAGATCTCGTCGTCACCTTGCGCCATGAGTTCGCTGCCGCCGATGTGGCGCATGCGCGGAAGCTCGCGGTGCCCGGGCCCCAGGATCTCGAAGAGCTGTTCCGGCACGTCCGGCAGCGCGTGGCAGAGAGCTCGCGCCTGCGCGATCAGGCCGCCGACCGCGCGCGGAGCCAGCTGCTCGCGGGCACGGATGCGGACGCCGCCGAGGCGATGGACGAACTGCGCCAGCGCGATCGCGAGCTCGCCACCGCCGAGCGCGCGCTCGACGAAGTGGCCGAACTC
>CAZSKV010000752.1:0-6662 GCA_964607495.1 uncultured candidatus Brocadiaceae bacterium | reverse complement strand
CCGCGGCTACCGCTGCGAGGACCTGCCACCGCGGCCCGAACCGGTCGCGGACAAGCCTTTCGGGCTCGTGCTGCACCATGTGGCCGCGCTGCCGCTCGAGGGCATCAACGCGATCGTCAGCGAGCTCTTCGCGCAGGCGGAAACCGGCGGTGGGGAGTACGACGGGTGGGAGACCGAGGTCGTCCAGGCATAATCTGGCCCCGAGTTCGCAATCCCCGCCATGGGCCTGATCAACTGGATCTTCGACTTCTATCAGCAACACCGGATCGAGAAGCTGCGCGACGAGCTGACCGACGCGCGGCTGCGCACGCCGACGGGCGGCATCGACGCCGCGCGCCTCGAACGCGCACTCGGCGAGCTCGCGCTGGCGGTCAAGACCGTGCAACGGCTGGCCGTCGAGAAGGGGCTGTGCACGCACGCCGAGTTCGAGCAGAAACTGCAGCAGATCGACCGCGAAGACGGGACGCTCGACGGCCGCGCGCCGCTCTAGGCGCCGGCTGCTTGGTTTCGGGGGCCGCGCCTGCCGATGCAGGCTGCATGCGTGCGCTCGCCTTGCTCAAGGCCCCCGGCAACGCGCTGGCCTTCGCGCTGCGCAACACGCTGCGCTGGCGGCGCGGAGCGCCGCAGCTCCGTGACGAGAGCAAGCACGAACTCTTCGCCTACCTGCCGCCCGACCGCCGGCGCCGGGCCGAGGCCCGCGCGACCGAACTCTGCGCGCGATACGGTCTGGCCGCACTGCGGGCCCGCTCGACACGCGCCGACTACCGCGACAACCTCGCGCTGCTCGACGTGCTCGAGCGCGCGACCGCGGGTCTCGGCCTGCCACAGCGGCCGCGCGTGTGCGACGTCGGCTGCAAGAACTGGAACTACGTGTTCGCGCTCGCGCGCTGCTTCGCGCCGGAGCTGCTCGTCGGCTACGAGATCGATCCCTATCCGGTCTACCGCGACCTGCACTCGCGCGCCGACTGGGCGCAAGCCTACATCGCGCAGGTGCAGGGGCCCGAGGTGCGCTACGAACCGCGCGACTTCCTGCGCGCGCAGGCCGGCGAGTTCGACGTGGTGACCCTGCTCTTCCCGTTCGTGACGCGCCACGCGCTCTTGCACTGGGGGCTGCCGTTGCGCTGTTTCCGGCCGCAGCAGCTCCTGGCCCGGGCCCGGGCAGTGCTGCGCCCCGGTGGGCTGCTGCTGAGCCTGCACCAGACGCGCGCGGAGGCGGCGATCGCCGCGCGCGCGCTCGCGGACCTCGGCTCGGGCATGCGGCAGGTCGACGCGGCCACGGACCTCGTGCACTACGCCGCGCGGACCGCGGACCGGGTCGCGCTCGTGGCACGGATGCCCGGCTGAACGGGCTACTTGCGCGCTCCGCCGGGGAAGGGCACGTCGTGCCCCTTCACCGCGTGCCAGAGGATCCGGTTGAACGTGTCCTCGTCCGCGCGGTCGATGTCGTCCAGGTCCAGCGCGAGCGAGGCCAGGGCGTCCCGCCGGGCCGCGCCCTCGAGGCGGTCGAGGCTCGCGTTCAGCTGGTTCAGCGGCACCAGGTTCTTCCGGGCCGTGTACGGCGTCGGATCGGGCGTGGCGGCGAAGCACTCACGCATCGGCACCGCCACGAGGTCGAGCTGGTTCATCGGCGGCAGGCCGAGCTGCAGCTCGATCGACTTGACCATGTCGATCTGCGTGTAGCGCGTCGAGACGACCGCCTTGCGCCTGGTCCACGGCGAGATCACGAACGCGACCGTGCGGTGGGCGTCGACGTGGTCCCACCCGCCCTGAGGGTCGTCCTCGACCACGAAGATGCACATCTTCGGCCAGAAGCGGGACCGGCTCAGTCCCGCGACGATCCGGCCGAGCGCGAGATCGTTGTCGGCCACGGCGGCCTTCGGCGTCGGCAGCCCGGGTCGCGTCCCGACGGTGTGGTCGTTCGGCAGCAACAGGATCGCGAGGTTCGGGAAGCTGCCCTTGCGCTCGAACTCCTGCAGCTCGCGCAGGAACTCGCCGGCGCGGTACTGATCGGAGACCGTGCCCGGGAAGCCGATGTAGGTCGGGCAGAGGTTCTTCTGCACGGCATCGATCTCCGAACGCCCGCGGATCGTGAACTTGCCGGCGCCGCGCTCGTAGTCGTCCCAGAGCTCCTGCCAGGTCCCGGCCGGCGTGATCTCGGCCTGCACCATCTCGCCGTAGCAGCGGAAGGTCTTCCCGCGCGCGAGCGCCTGGTCCCAGAGGAAGCCGCTGCTCGCATAGGCCAGCGGATCGTCGCCGTCGAAGGGATAGGAGCGCGCGAAGCCGCCGAAGCTCTTCTCGATGTAGTCGGTGACGAAGGCCTCGTTGGTCCACTGGTGGCCGTCGGCCGAGAGCACGCCGGCGCAGTGGAAGTTGTCGAGCAGCACGAACTCCTCGGCCAGCGCATGGTGGTTGGGTGTCACGTCGCGGCCGAAGATGCAGAGCGACGCGTCGCCGTTGCCCTGCGGCAGGTCGCCGAGCACCTGGTCGTAGGTGCGGTTCTCCTTGATCACGTAGACGACGTGCTCGATGTGCGACGGCTCGCCGTGCCGCTCGGGGAGCGCGGCCGCGGCGATCCCGGCGCGCGGCGGTTGCAGGAACAAGTCGAGGTGCGACCAGCGGTTCAGCTCGTGCACGGTCTGCAGGCCGCGCGCGAGCGCCGCGGGCGTCAGGTCCTGCAGCAGCGTGACCGAGCCCTGGTGCATGTGCGTGTTGAACCCGCGCTTGTCCGCGGGCTGGTGCAGCGAGCCGACCCCCTTGGTGTTGGCGACGAAGAGCCAGCCGCTGCGCGGGTCCAGCAGGCAGGCACCCGGATACCAGCCGGTCGGCAGGGCGCCGAGCACGCCACCGGTCGCGGTGTCCAGCGCCGCGATCGCGTTGTTGGTGCCGAGGCAGACCCAGAGCACCTTGCCGTCGGAGCTCAGGGCGAGCGCGTTCGGCGAGCTGCCGAATGGCAGCCGCGGATCGAGTCGTACCTGCCAGGTTGCGATCACCTTGCGGGCCCTGGTGTCGAGGACCGAGACCGCATCCGAGTTCGCGTTCGCGACATAGAGCCGCTCACGGGACGCGTCGAGCACGAGATCGCAGGGGTGCAGGCCGACGTCGAGCTCGGCGAGCGCTTCGCCCTTCGCGAGGTCGACCAGCGTCACGCTGCCGCTGCTGGCGACGTTGGTCTCGGGATCGACCTTGACCTTGGTGCCCGAGGAGTTGTCGGTCATGTCGTCCTTGCCGGGATGGCGGCCGCCCCAGTTCGACACCCAGGCCAGCTCGCCGGCGATCACGACGTCGTAGGGGGCCACGCCGGTCGGGATCTCGCGCACCAGCTTCCGCTGCGTGAGGTCGACGCAACCGAGCGTGTTGTTGCGCGAGAGCGTGACCCAGAGCTGGTCGCCGGCGAGCGCGAGGCCACCCGGGGCGGAGTTGCCCTTGCCCTTGGGGCCGGGCAGCGGGATCGGCTGGTCCCAGGTCGCGACGCCGCGCGCGAGGCTCGCGATCCAGAGCTGGTCGTTCGAGCCGCTCAGGTAGACCTTCGTGCCGTCGGCGCTCGCGGCGATCCCGTGGTAGCTCAGGCCGTCCTTGGGCACCGGGAGCGCCTGCCGCAGCACCTTCGCCTTCCACTCGACCAGCACCAGCTCCGCCTTGCTCTTGATCGCGAGCAGCGTGCCCTTGTTGCAGAGCACCAGATCGGTCGGTCGCCCCGGGAACTCGAGCGTCGCGCCCGCGGGGCGCAGCGCCTGCTGGGTCGGGACCAGCGTGGTACCGTCCGGCTGGCGGCCGAAGGGTCGGGTGTCCTGCGCTGCGGGCAGGACGACCAGGGACAAGGTGGCGAGGCCGAGCAGGCGCATGGAGGGAAGCCGGTGCGCGGACGGGTGCATGCCTCCGATGTTAGCGACTCAAGCCAGCTCCGGATGCACGCCGTCGCCGCGCACGAGTTCCTTCAGACGCTCCGCGAGCGCAGAGTGGCGATGCCGCTCCTCGTCGTTCTTGACCGCGAGCGCGAGCGCCTTCTCGGAGCCGACGAGCACGACCAGACGCCTGCCGCGCGTGATCGCCGTGTAGAGCAGATTGCGCCGCAGCAGCAGGAAGTGCTCGGTGGCGAGCGGCACGACGACGGCCGGATACTCGCTGCCCTGCGCGCGGTGCACCGTGATCGCGTACGCCGGCACGATCTGGTCGAGATCGGCGAAGGGGTAGGTCACGTGCCGCGGGCCGAAGCCGACGGTCAGGGTCGCCTGCTGCTTGTCGATCGCGGTGATCCGGCCCATGTCGCCGTTGAACACCTCGAGGTCGTAGTCGTTGCGGATCTGCATGACCTTGTCGCCACGGCGCAGGATCCGGCCCTGGCGCTGCAACTCGATCTCGCCCGGGTTCAGCAGGTTCTGCAGGTCGGAGTTGATCGCGTCGGCGCCGGCATCCCCGCGGTACATCGGACAGAGCACCTGGACGTCGAGCACGGGGTCGAGCGCGAAGCGCTTGGGGATGCGCCGCACGACCAGCTCCTCGACCATGGCGCGCGTCGCGGCGCTGCTCCTTGTCTTCGCGAAGTAGAAATCGGAGCCCTCGCCGCCGGACACCGGCACTTCGCCGCGCAGGATGCCGTGCGCGCGCGTGACGATCAGCGAGTCCTTGGCCTGGCGGAAGATCTCGGTCAGGTGGGTGACCGCGGCCCGGCCGCTGCCGATCAGGTCCTTGAGCACGTTGCCCGGGCCGACCGCCGGCAGCTGGTTGGCGTCGCCGATCAGCACGAGCTTCATGCCGCCCGGGACCGCGCGCAGCAGCGCGGCCGCGAGCTGCACGTCGAGCATCGAGCACTCGTCGACGACGAGCATCGCCCCTTCGAGCGGCGTGTGCTCGTCGTGGAGGAAGCGGCCCGTGTGCGGCTGGAACTCGAGCAGACGGTGCAGCGTGCTCGCGGACCGGCCGGTCGCCTCCTCGAGCCGCTTGGCCGCGCGGCCGGTCGGCGCCGCGAGCCGCAGCGTGAGCTGCTTCTCGGCGAAGATGTCGGTCAGCGCGCGCACGATCGTGGTCTTGCCGACGCCTGGACCGCCGGTGATCACGCTGACCGGGTGCTCGAGCGCGCGTTCGAGCGCGAGGCGCTGGCCCGCGGGCAGGCGCATGCCGCTCTTGCGCTCGAACCACTGCACGGCCTGCGCCGGGCGGATCGGCAGCTGCGGTTTCGAAGTGCGCGCGAGGCGGTCGAGCGCGAGCGCGCATCCGGTCTCGGCGGCGTGCAGCGCCACCGGGTAGACCGAGTCCGGCAGGTCCTGCGTCAGCACCGGCACGCCGCGCGGCCGCTCGACCACGACGCGGCGCTCGGCGGCGACGGCCGGCAGCTCGGCACGCACGGCTTCGGGCGTGCATTCGAGCAACTCGCGCGCCGCCTGCACGAGGTCGGGCTCGGGCAGGAAGCAGTGTCCGTCCTTGCCGGCCTGCGCGAGCACGTAGAGCAGGCCGGCCTGGATCCGTTCGGGAGCATCCTTCGCGATCCCGAGCTCCCCCGCGAGCCGGTCCGCGGTCTTGAAGCCGATGCCGATCACCTCGTCGGCCAGCCGGTACGGGTTGGCCTGGATCCATGCCGACGCGCTCTTGCCATAGCGCTTGACGATCTTGGCGGCGAGGCCGGGCCCGAGTCCGTGCGCGCGCAGGAACACGAGCACCTGCTGGACATCGTGCTGCGCCCTGACCGCGGCCGCGAGCTCCTCGGACTTCTTCTTGCCGACGCCGGGCACGTCGCGCAGCCGTTCGGGCTCTTCCTCGAGCACGCGCAGCGTGTCGGCCCCGAAGCGGGCGACGATCTTGGCGGCGGTGGCCGGGCCGATGCCCTTGACCAGGCCGGAGCCGAGGTAGGCGGCGATGCCCTCGTTGGATTCGGGCGCGATCGCCTCGGCCGTCTCGACCTCGAGCTGGCGCCCGAAGCGGGGGTGCTCCTGCATCCTGCCGGTCAGCCTAACCCGCTGGCCTTCGGCGAGTTGGGCCAGGGTACCGACCGCATGCAGCAGCTGTTTCGGGGTCTCCGTGCTGAGCCGGACCACCGCGAAGCCGGTCTCGGGGTTCTTGAAGGTGAAGCCGTCGATCGTGCCGGTGACCGTCGTCTCTGCGGTGGTCTTCTGCTCTTCGGGAGAATCCAAACCGTTGCCCTTGTCCGGACCGGAGCTATCCTCTTGGCCCCCTCGGATGCCCGAGAAGCCAAGGTCGCGAGCATAGAGGGCTCTTTGCCCAGCGTCTTCAGTCCGAACCCTTCCCTACCGACAACCGCTCTTCATGGTCAAGGTCCAGATCCGTCCGAACGAGCCCCTCGAGGCGGCGCTGCGGCGCTTCAAGCGCCAGTGCAACTACGCCGGTGTCTTCCGTCTCTCCAAGAAGTACGCCTTCTACGAGAAGCGCAGTGACAAGCGGCGGCGGGAAGAGCGCGAGCGGATCCGCAACATCCAGCGCGCGATCCGCAAGCTCAGCGGCGTGAAGGGCAAGCCGCGTCCGAGCAAGCGCGGTTTCCGCGGCCGCCCGCCGCGCGAGGAAGAGGGTGGTGTGCCGGCGGAAGCCAGCGTGATGGCGCCGGTCACCTCTGGCTGAGCAGCCACCTGCTCGCCGGGGTGCAACCCCGATGATCCCTCGCTTCCCTGGCGACCGGCCGCTCGACCTCTCGCGGCCCCTCGAGGAGATCAAGG
>CAZSKV010000751.1:0-30460 GCA_964607495.1 uncultured candidatus Brocadiaceae bacterium | reverse complement strand
GAGAACGGCCTCGTGATGATCAAGCTGCAGGACAACAGCTCGGTCGGCAACGGCTTCTACAACACGCTCTGGATGTACGAGCGACCGGGTGGAGCCACGGCGGTCACCACGGGCATCAACACGCTCGCTGCGCGCGTGCGGCTGATCGTCAAGGGCCGGACCTGCTGGGGCCAGCTCGATGGCAACAAGGACGGGGTGTACGAGGTCAGCACGCCGGCGCGTCCCTTCGCGGCGGCCACGACCCTCAACTCCGGCCTGGTCGGCTGTGACGGCTACAACACCGCCGAGATGGACAACTTCTCGTTCTTCGACTCGGTCGTGCTCGCCGACCCGACGACCACGCCGAAGATCGGCACGACCTACAAGATGACGCTGGCCGCGCCGCTCGTCGGCGGCAACCCGACTCCCTACGTGTTCGGCCTCTCGCTGGGCAACGCCGGCGTGCCGCTCGGTGGTGGTCGCGCGATCCCGCTCTCGATCGACCCGCTGCTCGTCGCCTCGCTGGGCGCTGGCTTCGGCGGCATGTTGACGGCCGCACAGCCCGAAGGCGTGGTGTCGCTGCCCATCCCGAACGACGCGGGCCTCGTCGGCCTGCAGGTCTTCGCCGCCGGTTTCACGATCGACGGCAGCAAGCCCCTGAGCATCGGCGCGATCTCGAACGACCACCAGTTCAAGATCACCAACTAGTACCGCGTACTTTTCTATCAGGATTGCTTCCCTAGTCGCGCCGCGTCAGCTCGACGCGGTGCGACAGGGCGAAGTAGCCCTCGGCCTTGGCGACGCAGATCCCCTCGATCCGCTCACCGATGAGCTGGAGTCCGAACTCGAGCTTGGGGACGCCGAAGTAGCCGGGGACGCTCCCGAGCAGCATCTCGCTGGAGAACGCCCACTCCTCGGGCGCCGGGATGCGGAACTCGCTCACGCCGCGTTCGGTGCCAGCGCCCGGGCCGGTCCAGAGCCGCACCTTGTCCTGGCTGCACTGCACCCGCACCTCGACGGGCCCCTCGTGGTGGTGGATGCGGCCGACCCAGGAGCCGTGCATCCGCTCGCTGGCCACGGTCTCGCTGCGGCGGCTCGCCGGACGTGACGGCCGCGACTCCGCCTGCAGGATTCGCCGCTGGAGGTGCGCGTCCACGGCGTTGCGCAGCGCGCCATCGCTCGTGTTCGTGAGCACGGCATAGGCGATCTTGCGGCCGGGGAACGCGCGCAGCAGCGTCGCCACACCCGGCATGCCGCCCGTGTGGCTGAAGCAACGCTCGCCATGCACGGTTTCGATGAACCAGCCGAAGCCGTAGCCCCGGCCGTTGGGCCCGGCCGTCGCCTGCTGCTGGATCATGGCCTTCGCCGAGGCCGCGCGCAGCACCGGCGCACCGTCCTCCCAGAACATCCGCGCGAAGCGCACCAGATCCGCCCCCGTGCTCCACAGTGCCGACGCGCCGGGGTGGTCGAAGTCGTAGTCCGGCAG
The DNA here is from genome assembly GCA_964607495.1 of uncultured candidatus Brocadiaceae bacterium. Lineage (GTDB taxonomy): Bacteria > Planctomycetota > UBA1135 > UBA1135 > UBA2386 > CAZSKV01. The sequence continues at coordinate 28,995 of CAZSKV010000751.1, read as the reverse complement.
CGGCTGGAAGCGCCCGCCGGCGTCCTTGCGATAGGGCACGGCGGCGTCGCGCTCGTGCGCCTTGGCCACTCTCGCACTCGTGTGCGCCATGCCGAGCGGGGCGAACACGGCGCGGTTCAAGTATTCGTCCCAGGCGCTGCCGCTGCGCAACGCCAGCAGATGTCCGAGGATGCCGTAGCCGAGGTTGCTGTACTCGAACCTCGCGCCGGGCTCGCGCCGTGAGAACCCGTAGCGCGCGATCGCCGTGTCGAGGCTCCAAGGTGCCGTGCCGGCATAGAAGAACGTGTAGTGCACCGGCATCCCCGACGTGTGGCTCAGCAGATGGGCGACCGACACCTCGTCACGCTGCAGCTTGCTGCCTGGCAACAGCGTGTTGACCTTCGTATCGAGCGCGAGCTTGCCCGCGTCGCACAGATGCAGGATCGCGGTGGCGACGAGCGGCTTGGTGATCGAGGCCAGGCGGTAGATCGTGTCGGCCGTCGCCGGAATCCGTCGCTCGCGGTCCGCCAGGCCGAAGCCCTCGGCCCAGGCGATGCGTCCATCCTGCCAGACCGTGACCGTGCACGCGGGGGCCTGTTCCGCTCCGATCCCCGCCACGATCTGCTCGCGCACCGGGCCGAAATCCTGTGCAGGAAGTACCGCGTACAAAGTTACTAGGATGAATGCCCGGTTCATGGTCGATCACGGCGCCAAGGCGCCGCGTGTTGTCGATTCCAAAGTCCTGGTCGTCGCCTGGATGCCCGCTGCACTGAACGCCTGCTGCATCGCCACGGCGATCGCCGGACAGACCTTGCCCTGCGTGGTCAAGGCGACGATCCCGGGACCGTGCCCGGCGATCGTGCTGCCGCAAGCGCCGGCGGTCAGAGCGGCCTGCAGGGCCCCTTCCATGCCGGGCACGAGCTTGCGCCGGAACGGCACGTGCACCTCGTCGCGCAGACAGCGCGCGGCGAGCTCTTCGTTGCCCTCGGCCAGCGCGCGCAGCAGTCCGAGCAGACGCCCGCTCGTGCGCGACGCGACGGCGTGTGGCAGCGTCGCCGGCAGGATCCGCTGGGCGTCGGCGGCGCCGACATGCGCGTCGGGCAACGCCACGACGAACCGCCACGCAGAGTGCAGCGGGTAGCCGCAAGCCCGGTAGCGCGCGTGCTCGTCGGGTGCCGACACCATGCACGCGGCGGCGAGCCCGCCCTGCAGCGCCGCGGCGCCATGCGCGGGATCGCCGCCCAGGCGCGCGAGCTGGTCGAGCACTTCGTCGACCGTCACCGGCCGCCGCGCGAGCTTGGCCCCGGCGGCGAGCCCGGCGGCGTAGAGCGCCGTCGCCGAGCCGAGTCCGGCGGCCGGCGGGATGTCGTTCACGGTCACGAAGCGCAGGCCCGGCGGAGGCTTGGTCTTGGTCAGCTCGAGCGCGGCATGGAAGCCTCGCAGCAGGGGATCGTGGCGGGGATCGAGCCGGGCCGCCGGCCCCGAGCCGCCGACTTCGACCGTGTAACCCTCCTGCTGGCTCTCGTGCACGCGCACGTCGAGCGTCAGGTTCAGGGCGACGCCGAGCACCGCATAGCCGGGCCCCAGATGGGCACACGTCGCGGGCACCTGGACGCGAAAGAGTTCTTTGACCACGAGGCGCACGCAGGTTAGCTGCGCCCACCGATGAAGGCCAGGTATGAGAGCCAGGTCGTGCTGTGGCTGACGAGCGCCGGTTCGCTCGCGCTCGGCCTCTGCTTCCTGTTCCAGGCCTGGCAGCGGCACGTCTACCCCGACGCGCTCGACGTGCGCGAGGAGCTCTGGGCGGTGGTCTGGCCCTGGTCGCTCTTCTCCGGGTTCACGGATCTGCGCCTGCTCTCCGTCGCCGCGACGCTCACGAGCTGCTATCTGCTCTCACGGCTCGCGGGGGCGGTCACCGGGCCGGCGTCGGGCGTGATCGCCGCCGGGCTCTTCGCCGCCAGCCTCGGACAGCGTCCGGCCTCCGGGGACCTCTGCGGCGGCGGCGCCCTCGCCTGCACCTGCCTGCTGCTGGCCGAGTTCCTCTGGACCGAGCGGAAGGCGCTCGCCCTGCTCGTGCTGGCGATCGGGCTCGCGCTGATCGCCCCGGCCTGCCTGCCGCGTCCCGGGATTCCGCGCGGCGAGCTGGCCTGGATCGATCTCTGCTTCGTCCCGCTCGCGGGACTGCTCGGCCTCGCGCTCGTCGGCTGGTTCGCAGCGGGTCGCGGTGGACCCGGCCGCTGCCTGCTGCCGGGCTGTGTCCTGGCCCTGGCATCGCCCTTCGGCCTGCTCTGGTTCGAGCCGTTCTACGCGCTCCTCGCCTGCTACGCGGCGGTCGGCATCCGCGGCTGGAACCGCGCGTGCGCGGGACTCACGCCACGCGACCTGCTGCTGCGCTTCGTGCTCGCGTTCGTGGTCGCGATCCAGCTTGCGGCCCTGGTCCCGGAGACCGGCGCGCGCGTGCCGGACGAGATCCAGCGCCAGAACGGCGCGCGCCTCGCGCGCCAGCTCGCGGCGATCGACGGCGAGATCCAGGCGCCGACACGGCCGTGGTCGCTGCGGCACGCGCGGAAACCCCCGCAGGCGCGCGATCCGCGCGCGCTGCTCCTGCCCTGGCCGACAGCACACGCCGGGTTCACGACGGTCCGGCCGGCGTTTCCCGAAGGGCAGGACATGTTCACACGGGCCGGCAGCGGGCCCGAACTCCTGTTCTGGCATCTGCGACCGGGCGATTCAGCGCTGCTCGAGCTCTTGCAGAAACGGTAGGGGGGGTGACAGATGGACCGACAGGCGTGACCATGCCGCGTCTCTCGTCTGTTCCCTTGTCCCCAGAACCACCCATGCGAATCCCCATCCTGTTCGCGCTGACCCTGGTCAGCCCCGTTGTTGCCCAGATCCCGCTTCCCAACTTCACGAGCACGTTCTCGTCGGCAAACGCGACGCGCGGGTTCTACTTCCAGACCCCCGTCGCGATCGTCGTGACCGGCCTGCGGGTCCCGGACGAGACGAAGCACGGCCTGCAGAACGTCGAGGTCTTCAAGATGACCGCGCCGCCACCGGCCTACCCGGCGACCGGTTCCGGCACGCAGGTTTTCTACAAGGTCGGCCAGCCGAGCAACGTCGTGATCCCCTGCTCGCTGATCTTCAATGCCGGTGACTACATCGGCGTGCTCGGCGGCTGTGGCGACACGTCCACCATGCGCAGCTCGTACGGCGCCGGCGCATACGCGAGCAACGTGCTCGGCAATCCGATCACCCTGATGCGATTCCTCACGCAGACCAACATCGTCACGACCGGCGGCAACGCGGCCTACTCGTCGGAGGGCTCGGCCTCGATCGCGCGCGTCGAGGTCTTCGTCGCGGGCCAGTCGTCCGCGATCAACTATGGCACTGGATTCGGAGCCGGCTCGGCGCCCGCGCCGACCCTCAACACGACGGCCCGGCCGATCTTCGGCCAGACCGCGACGCTCTCCCTCACGCAGTCGCATGCGGTCAACAGCGGTGCGTTGCTCGCGCTCGCCGGCCAGCGCGGCAGCCTGCCCTTCCTCGGTGGCACGCTGCTGGTCGCGCCACCGATCTTCGCGACGATCCCGGTGCCCGGCACCCTGCCCGTCGGCGCGACGCCGATCAACCTGCCGATCCCGAACGACAAGGCGCTGATCTCGTTCCAGTTCGACATGCAAGCCTTCGTGGTCGTGCTGCCGGACCTGTCGATGACGAACGGCGTGGAGTGGGTGATCGGCTACTGAGCCGGGTCACTGCTCGTAGCGATAGATCTCCGCCAGCTGTTCCGGGCCCTCGGTGGTCACGCCGAGGTCCCGCAACAAGCCGTCCTCGAGGTCGTAGACCCAGCCGTGGACGCGCAGCGGCTGCCCGCGCTGCCAGGCGTTCTGCACGATCGTCGTGTGGCAGACGTGGCGGACCTGGCTCTTGACGTTGAGTTCGCAGAGCAGGTCGGTGCGGGCCGACTCCTGCGCGATCTGCGCGAAGCGCCCGCGGTGCGCGGCGTAGATGTCCTTGATGCCGCTCAGCCAGTTGTCGATCAGGCCGAAGGTCTGCTTCGAGAGCGCGGCGCGGATGCCGCCGCAGCCGTAGTGGCCGCAGACGATCACGTGCTGCACCTTCAGCACTTCGATCGCATACTGCAGCACCGAGAGCACGTTGAAGTCGGTGTTGCTGACCACGTTCGCGACGTTGCGGTGCACGAAGAGCTCACCGGGCGGCAGGCCGACGATCTGGTTCGCGGGCACGCGCGAGTCGGAGCAGCCGATCCACAGGTACTGCGGCGACTGCTGGGCCACGAGGCCGGCGAAGAACCCCGGGTGCTCGCGCTCGATACGCGCGGCCCACGCCTTGTTGTTGGCGAGCAGGTGGTCGAGGCGCATGGCGGTCACCCGAACCGGATGCCCTGGGCGAGCGGCAGGTCGCTGCCCCAGTTCACGGTGCTGGTCTGCCGGCGCATGTAGGACTTCCACGCGTCGCTGCCCGACTCGCGTCCGCCGCCGGTCTCCTTCTCGCCGCCGAACGCGCCGCCGATCTCGGCGCCCGACGTGCCGATGTTCACGTTGGCGATCCCGCAATCGGAGCCGGCTTCGGCCAGGAAGCGCTCGGCCGCGCGCACGTTCAGCGTGAAGATCGCCGACGACAGGCCTTGCGGCACCGCGTTGTGCAGCGCGAGCGCGGCGTCGAGATCCTGCACCTCGAGCAGGTAGCAGATCGGCGCGAAGGTCTCCTCGCAGACGATCGCCGACTGGCGCTGGCTGCGCACGAGCGTCGGCTCGACGTAGAAGCCATGTTGCAGGGCCGGCGCGACCTGGGCGCGCCGCCCGCCGCAGAGCACCTTGCCGCCTTCGGCCTGCGCCGCGGCGATCGCCCGTTCGTAGCTCGTTACCGCGGCGGCATCGATCAGCGGCCCCATGAGCGTGCCCGCTTCGAGCGGGTTGCCGATCCGCACCTGCGCGTAGGCCTGCACGAGCCGCGCCGTGAGCGGCTCGACCACGCCCTGCTGCACGAGCAGGCGGCGCGTCGTCGTGCAGCGCTGGCCGGCCGTGCCGACCGCGCCGAACACGATCGCGCGGGTCGCCATGTCGAGGTCGGCGTCGTCGAGCACGATGATCCCGTTGTTGCCGCCGAGCTCGAGCAGCGTGCGACCGAGCCGCACGCCGACCCGCTGCGCGACGAGACGGCCGACGCGGGTGCTGCCGGTGGCGGAGACCAGGGGCACGCGGTGGTCGTCGAGCAGCGCGCCGCCGACCGTGTCGTCGGGGCCGAGCACCATGGCGGCGAGCGCGCCGAAGCCCAGCGGCTCGAGCACGCGCGCCGCGAGCTTCGTGATCGCGATCGCCGAGAGCGGCGTGCGCCGCGACGGCTTCCACAGCACGGCGTCGCCGCAGACCAGTGCGAGCATCGCGTTCCAGGCCCACACGGCGACCGGAAAATTGAAGGCGGTGATCACGCCGACCGTGCCCAGCGGGTGCCAGGTCTCGCGCATCGCGTGCTTGGGCCGCTCCGACTTGATCGTCAGGCCGAAGAGTTGGCGCGACAGCCCGAGCGCGTAGTCGGCGATGTCGATGCACTCCTGCACCTCGCCCTTGCCCTCCTCGAGGAGCTTGCCGGTCTCGAGCGTCACCAGCCGCCCGAGCTGGTCCTTGTGCTCGCGCAACAGGTTGCCGATCTGGCGCACGAGCTCGCCGCGCCGCGGCGCCGGCACCTCGCGCCAGCGCAGGAACGCGGCATGCGCGGCCGCGGAGACCTGTTCGTACTCCTTGGCCGTCGCGACGCGCACGCTGCCGATCACCTCACCGGTGATCGGCGTGGACACGGTCACGAGCGCGCCGCTCGTCTTCAGCCAGGTGCCGGCATATGCAGCCGAGTGCTCGCGGGTGATGCCCAGCGACTCGAGAAACGACAGGTCGAGGCTCATAGGTCGTAGAACTTCAGGTCCTTGCCGGTCAGCGCCTTGGTCCAGAAGTAGATCTGCCCGGCGTGCCCGGAGAAGTGTTCGAGCACGTGCACGATCGCCGAGAACCAGGTCTCGGAGTAACGGCCTTGGAACACCTGCCGCGTGCGCAGTTGCGCTTCGGACAGGCCGTCCACCAGCGTGCAGGCCCGGCTCACGGTCGTCTCCAGGCGCAGCAGGAGTGCCGGGATCGGCGCGGGCGCGGTCGCGGCCACGGCCGCGAACTCGGCCGCCCGGTCGCGCCCGTCGATCTCGCCGCCGATCTCGCCGCCGATCTCGCCGAGGATCCACTGGCGGACGTTGCCTTCGAGGTGCAGCAGCAGGTTGCCGAGCGAATTGCCGCCCGGTGCCGGCTTCTGCCAGGCCTGGCTCTCGCTCAGCAGGCCTGCGCAGTGGCGGATCCGCGGTACGTATTCGCCGAGCAGCCGCCGCCGGAATTCGGTGGCGAGCAAGGCCGCGAAATCAGGAGGCACTGCCGGCCTCGCGGCGGGGAGGAGCGGCGCGCCCCTTGCGCTCGGCCTCGAGTTCGTCGATCCGCGCGCGGAGTTCGTCGACCTCGCGCTCGAGCAGGGCGGTGCGCTGTGCCATCGTCTTCTGCCGGAACGACTCCTTGGAGATGCGGACCGAGAACTGCAGGGCGACGAGCATCAGGAACACGAGTCCGCCGAAGAACAACGCCGAGGTCGGCACGGCTGCGCCGATCAGCTGCTGGAACCAGGTCAGCGAATCGCTCCAGACCGCGAGCACCAGCAGTGCGAGCGCGGTCCCGACCCACAGGAACGAGTACTCCTCGCGCAGCTTGCGCTTGCGCACGAGTTCGACGACGACGATCAGCATCGCCAGCGCGAGCAGCACCGCGACCAATGCCTGGCGTTCGGGGAGGGCTTGGGTCGGCATGGTCAGCGGGCGGAGGGGAGCGGCGTCAAGGTGCCGGAGCGGAACGGGGACTTGCGGCGCACGCGCAGGAGCGCGAGCGTGAGCAGCATCTTGTAGGCGTAGTAGGCGGCACGGCCACCGCGATGCATCGACAGGCCGCTCAGGCGCGCATGCATCTGCACCGGCACCTCGAGCAGGCGCATGCCCTCGCGGTGCAGCATGATCAGCACGTCGGCGTCGGGATAGTCCTCGGGGAAGTGGTCCTGGGCCAGGAACTCGAGCGCACGCCCCGACAGCGCCTGGAAGCCCGAAGTCGGGTCGGTGATCCGCGTGCCGGTCCAACGGGACACGATCCAGGCGAAGAGGCGGGAGCCGGCGCGGCGCGCGAACGAGGTCGGCGGCGCGGAGCCGGCCAGGTAGCGCGAACCGACGACGACGTCGGCACCGCGCTCGAGGCCGTCGAGCAGCGCCGGCAGCGAGCGCGGGTCGTGCTGGCCGTCGGCGTCCATCTGCACGAGCCGCGTGTAGCCGTGCCTGCGCGCATAGTGGTAGCCGGTGTGCAGCGCGGAGCCGTAGCCGAGGTTGAAGGGGTGCGAGACCACGATCGCGCCGCGGCGCCGCGCCTCGCTCGCCGTGCCGTCGCGGCTGCCGTCGTCCAGCACGAGGACGTCGGCCGCGAGACCCTGGGCCGCGACCGCGTCGAGGACGCAGGCCAGGCGGCCTTCCTCGTTGCAGGCGGGGATCAGGATCAGCGTTCGTTCGGCCACGGCAGGAAGTGCGCAGGATAGGCGGACCGAGGCGGCGGCTCCAGCGTGGCGGGGTCCTGTTGGCGCGCGCTCCCGGCTTCCGCCATCATCCCGCGGCCGTGTACGAGCACCTGCACCCCGAGAAGATCACGCAGACCATCCGGCGGCTGCATGCCCGCGTGCGGTTGAGCTTCCCGGACGCCGGGTTGGCCTCGGTCGCGGCCGAAGTGGCGGCGACCGCGGAGCGCGCCGAGCAGCGGATCGGCGCGATCTTGCGCCCGAACCTGGTGCTGCGGGTGCTCGTGGCGTTGCTGCTGCTCACGAGCGTGGTGCTGGTCGGGCTCTACCTGCGCGAGTGGTTCGCCGACCGCCGCCATTCGACCGAGGTACTGAACCTCGCCGAGCTGCTGCAGACGGTCGAGGCCGTGCTGGGGTCGGCCTTCTTCCTTGGCGCCGGCGTGTTGACGCTGATCACGCTCGAGCGCCGCCTGAAGCGCAACAAGGCGCTCGACGCGATCCACGAACTGCGCGCGATGGCGCACATCATCGACCTGCACCAGATGCACAAGGATCCCGGGCCCATCGCCAGCACCGAGCCCCCGGAAGGCTCCCGCGGCGAGCGCCGGCTCAGTGCGGCGGAGACCACGCGCTACCTCGACTACTGCTCGGAGATGCTGACGTTGATCGGCAACCTCGCGGCGCTCTACGTGCAGGGCTTCAACGATCCGGTGGTGCTCGACGCGGTCGACGACGTCGCGCACCTGACGACCGGCCTCTCGGGCAAGATCTGGCAGAAGATCATGATCCTCGAGCAGTCCGCCGTGCGCGGGGACGCGTGATGGACTTCGTGCGCCGCACGCTGCGGCTCGCCGGGCAGCAGCTCGTCGAGTGGCGCGACGACCAGCACGGCTCCGATCAGGCGACCCGCTTCGTGGCCCGCCAACTGCGCGTGCCGCCAGGGGCCCGTGTCTGCGAAGCCGGCTGCGGCACCGGGGTCCTCGCGCTGCTCGCCGCGCGTCTGTGCGCAGGACCAGTCTGGGCCACGGACGTGGATGCGCGCGCGCTCGCACTGCTGCGTGGCGCGGCGGGCGAGAACCAGGCCGCGGTCACGACCTGCCAGGGATCGTGGCTCGCACCGTTGCCGCCGGACCAGCGCCTCGATCTGGTCGTGGCGGTCCCGCCACAGAAGCCGGCGCCGCACGAGTTCGACCTGCGCTACGCCGCGGGCGAGGACGGCACGCTGCACCTGCAGACCCTGTGCGCGGAGGCGGCGGAGCGGCTCGTGCCCGGCGGCAGGCTGTTGCTCTACCACCATTCGCTCGCGGACCCCGCGCTCGTCGAGCGCGCGCTCTCGCGTCGCTTCGTCTGGCGCACGCTCGCCGAGCGTTGGCGTTGGGTCGCGACCGCGAGCTACGCGGGCGGCGACCCGCAGCTGCTCGCGCACCTGCTGGCACGCGCCGCCCGCGGGGACGCGCAGGTCTGGCAGCACGGGGCGTGCCTGGTCTGGCGGGGCCGCGTGCTCGAGGCCCGGCGGCGATGAAACGCCTGATCGTCAACGCCGACGACTACGGCCTGTCGCCCGGGATCGACCGGGGCATCCGCGCGCTGGCGGCACTGGGCGTCGTGACCAGCGTGTCGGTCCTGGCCGAACGTGCGACCGCGGCCGCGATCGGCGAGCTCCGCGCCGTCGCGCCGGCGGTCGGGATCGGCCTGCACGTCGATTTCACGCGCGATCTCGTGCACTACGACCCGCGCGAGCTCATGGGCCGGCTGCAGCGCCAGCTCGCGCGCTTTTCCGAGCTGGTCGGGGCGCCGCCGGATCATCTCGACACGCACAAGCAGACCCACCGCGATCACCGCGCCGTGCTGCAGGTGCTCGCGACGCAGCAGTTGCCGATGCGCGCGCCCAATGCCCGCGTCCGGCGCGAGCTGCGCCGCCTCGGGGTCGCGTGTCCCGAGCACTTCGTGGGCAGCGTCGCCGCGCGCTGCGCGCTGCGCGGCGCGCGGCTCGTCGCGCTCTGCCGCACGCTCGGCCCGGGCACGACCGAACTCATGTGCCATCCCGCCGAGGTGTTCGACGGCGACGAGCGCCTCACCTACAAGCGGCAGCGCGAGGCCGAGTTTCGCGCGCTGCTGGCCGCGCGGCTGCCCGAGCGCCTCGCCGCGCTGGGGGTCGCCGCGGTGTCGTTCCGGGCACTGCAGCGCTGACCGCAGCAGCGCGCGCCTGAAGGACCGGGCTCACGGCCTCAGCTGCGCCCACGCGTCCGCGAGATCCAGGTCTTCACGACCTTCCGCAGCGCGGCCTGCTTCGCCGCGAACTCGTCGCGGCTGTGCAGCGTGACGATCGCCCGGTCGTCCGAGAGCCACTGCAGGAGGCCGGTGTCGTCCGTGAAGAAGGGTCCGCCCCCGTGCCTCTCCTTCGCCTTCGCCCCCTTGTGGAACACGATCAGGAGGTAGCGCTTGCGGTGCAGGTGGCAGGTCACGCGGTCCTCGCCGTCGATGCAGAAGCTCGGCGCGTTCCACTTGATGTGCTCGGTGATCCCCCGGTCGACGCCGAGCACCAGCGCCCGCACCGCCTCCAAGGTCGGCCGCAGCGGATGGTCGAGCCGCGCGAGGAACGCGGCGACCTCCTGCGGACCCGACGGCTTCGTGGGTGGCTTCCGCTTCGTGGCCATGATGCGGTCCCGGGCGGCGCGGCGCGGGGTTCAGCGGGCCTGCTGGATCGCGGTCAGCTTGCCCTTGAGCCGGATCAGCCGAGCCCGCACGTCCGCGGACTCCGGGTCCTTCTCGAGGCGCTTCATCTCGGCCTGGATCTCGTGCTCGCAGGCATTCTGCTCGGTCTCGAGCGCTGTGCGCACGACATCCCGCTTCTTGGTGGCGGTCTTCAGCCGGACCTTGGCCTCGAGCACGTCGTCCTGGGAAGCGGCGCCGGCGGCGACCCTGGCCTCGAGATGGCCCAGGCGTTCCTTCGCGAGCGTGACCTCGCCGTCCAGATCGATCGCGCGCGTGACCAGCCCGAGCACGTCGGATCCGGCGGCCTGCACGCGGGCCTGGGTGTATGCCGGATGTTCGCCCGTGATCTTGTCCATCACCTCCGCCAGGCCCCTGTTCCGCTCGGCGGCGCGCTGCGCGAGGAGCAGCTGCGCGAGCGGATTGGCCTCGGCGCGGGCGGCGTCGGCGCGCAAAGGGTCGTCGAGCGCCTTCTGCTTCGCGGCGGCCTGCGCCGCCTCTGCGGCGGCCTGGCGATGCGTGACCTGCGCTTCGCGCTCGCGCTGCAGCTTCGCGACCGCGGCGCGCAGTTCCGCGATCTGCGCCTGCAGCGCGTCGCGTTCCTGCACCAGGCGCGCATGCCGGGCTTCGGCCGGAGCTGGATCCTGCTCCTGGGCGCGCATCCCGTTGGTGCCCGCGGTCAGGGCGGCGAGCGCGAGCAGGGCCAGGGCCGCGTGGGCGGCACGGCGGATCGGGGCACAACGGACAACCAGACGCTCTTGTCTCTGCAGCAACATCTTCATCCTCCGGTAGAACTCGGAACGGCCACGGAATGCCGGTGTCGCGGGCAGCAGCCAGGGCGTGCGGCTGGTCGCCACAGCGGCGAGATCGATCATCGCGCGCGCATAGCGCGCGCGGCTCGTGCGGGTGGCTGCCAGCTCGTCGGCCACGAGCTCGGCAGAGCGGAACGCAGTGCGCCGCAAGAGCCAGTAGCAGGGATGCAGGACCAGCAGCGGCAGAGCCAGCGCGAAGAGCACGCGGCCACGCGGGTCGCGCTGCGCGAGGTGGGCCTGCTCGTGGTCCAGCACGGCCTGCAGGCGTTCGGCGGCCGCGGCGGTGCAGAGCGCGGCAGGCAGCACGATCCGGTCGCGACCGAACCAGCAACAGAACGGCTGGTGCGCGCGGCGGCTGACCAGCACCTGCGGCATGCCGGCCATGGGTCTGGCATGGCGCACCAGGCGCGCGAGCACGACCACGCCGAGGCCGAGCCAGGCGAGGCCCAGGGCGCAGCCGGCGAGCCAGACGCGGACGCCCAGGTGGATCCAGTCAGTCGGCGTCGGCGCCGGTTTCGGAGCCGGTGCGGGGGCCTGCGGCAGCTCCGCCCCGATCGCGGCGAGCTCGGCCTCGCGGGCCTGCAGGAGCCATGCGAGGTCGGCGGAGCGCCTCTCCGCCGGCCTCGCCGCGGCAGGTGCTGCCGGTCCCGCCGGCGCGACCTGGGCCGGCAGCGGGGCCGGCAGCGGCAACAGCACGAGCAGCAGCCATACGAGCGTGCTCGCGGTCGCACACTCCGCGGCGCGTTGGCGATGCAAGGGCTCCTTGCAGCAGCCGGCGACCAGCAGGCCCAGTCCGAGCAGCAGGCTGCTGCCGAGCAGCGCCCTGGGCGCAGCCGCCTCGAGCACGGCCAGGAGCTCGCTCATCGCCGTGGCCTCCGGCCGCTGCGTGCGTCGGTCTCGAGCTCGTCGATCATCGCGCGCAGGCGGGACAGTTCCTCCACGCTCGGCGAGCGCACGGAGAGCGCATGGGCGACGAGCTCGTCCAGCGCCCCGTCGAATACCCGCTCGAGCACGTTCGAGACCCGGCGCCGCGCGGCATGTTCGCGTTCGAGCCGCGGCCGGTAGAGAAAGGTCCTGCCGACCGTGCGGTGGGTCACGAGCCCCTTCGCCTCCATCGTGCGCAGGAACGCCTGCACGGTGTTCTGCACGATGCCGAGATCGTCGCGCAGGGCCAGGTAGACCGCGTGCACGCTCGCTTCGCCGCGGTCCCAGAGCACCTTCAGGATCTGCAGTTCGCGCTCGGTCGGTTCGGGGAGCTCCTTGCCTGGCATCGGTGAGTCGTCCTTTCGTACCTGGGTGCTCTACGCTTAGTTGACTAAGCTTAGACCTATTCTGGAAGGGTGCAACCCCCAGGGTGCCTGCCCGCTGCCTGCACCCAGCTCGCGAGCGGACGCCGGCGAGGGCGTCGCGACTGGCGCCGAACGGCCGCGCAGCTTCTGCAGCGAGGCCTTGCCGCAGCACCATGGCGCGCTGTTGGATCCGCACGCAGGCCGCATGCGTCTCGCGATCCTCAACTCCTCGCCGCACGGCAATGCGGCCGATGCCAAGAGCAACGAGCTGCTGCTCGCCTGTGCGCGCTGGCTCGGGTACCGCGCGCGGGTGGTCGAGATCGCGCAGCTGCGCCTGGTGCCGGGCAAGGGCGTGTTCGGCCTCGCCGCCGACGAGGTCGTGCTGCCGCGCGCGGACATCCGCGACAGCCACGACCTGTGGACCGTCGAGAGTGCGCTGCGCGCGCTGGATGCCGCGGGCCTCCGGACGCTGGTGTCGGCGCGGGGCGTCGCGCTGGCCGAGGACAAGGTGCAGAGCTTCGCCGCGTTCGCGGCGGCCGGCCTGCCGGTGCCGGCGTCGTTCGCGTTGCGTGCCGGGCCACTGCCGCCGGGGGATCTGGAAGCGCTAGTCGAGGGCATCGGCGGCTATCCGGTCGTGCTCAAGCACCCCTTCGGCTGGGGCGGGATGGGCGTGCAGAAGTGCGCCGATGCCTCGGCGCTGCGCGCGGCGCTGACCCAGGCGCACCAGCTGCGGCCGGCGGAGCTCCTGCTGGTGCAGCACTACGTGCGCCACCGGTGCTCGCTGACCATCGCCCTGGTGCGCGGCGGCTACGCGCGCGCCTACCGGCTGTTCGCGAGCCACGACGAGTTCCGCACCAACCCGCGCTACGGCGGACCCTGGGAGGAGGCACGCTGTGACGCCGCGCTGCGTGCGCTGGCCGATCAGGCGCTCACGAGCTGCGATCTCGGCCACGGCAGCGTCGATCTGCTCGAAGCCGAGGATGGCTCGGTGCAGGTCGCCGAGGTCAACTCCGCGCCCGGCCTCTACCCGCGCGACCGTGGCGACCGGCTGTTCGCGAATGCGATCCTGGAGATGGCGCTCGGCAAGGCGCCACGGCGTCCGGCCGTGCAGCTCGTGGTGCCCTTCGCGCTCGACGCCAACCGTGGCAACAGCGTCTCCGCGGCCCGGCTGCGCCATGCGCTGCTGCAGGAAGGTTGCGACGTGCCCGCGCCGGTGGTCGCGGCGGAGCAGCCGCAGGTCCCGCCCGAGCTGCCGGCGGGGATCGCCGTCGTGCACGCGATCCAGGCCATGCGCGCCGGTCCGCTCGGGGCCGCGCTCGCAGGGGCGCACGGCCTGCCGCTGGTCCTGTCGTTCCGCGGCACCGATCTCGACGAGCTCGAGGGCTCAGGCCCGGGCCGCGACGCGGTGCTCGCGACGATCGCGCGTGCGCGCGTGATCACCGTGTTGACGGATGCGCAGCGGCAGCGGCTCGAGGCGGTCGCCCCCGGAGCTGTGGGTCGGATCCGCGTGGTCCCGCACGGCGTCGTCGTGCCCGAACTCGTGCCCGCTCCGGCACCCGCGCTGCTGGTGCAGATCGCCGGAGTCCGCGCCGAGAAGGGCTTCCCCGAGTGCCTGCACCTCGTCGATCGGACCCGGGAACTGGTGCCGGACCTGCGCTACGTGCTGGTCGGACCCGTGCTCGACCCGAACCTCGATCCTGCACCCTGGTTCGCGGCGCGGAGTTGGGCCCGCCACGCCGGGGCCATGCCGCGCGAGGCGACGCTGCAGCTCCTCGCGACGGCTGCCGTCTCGTTGCACGCGAGCGAGCGCGAGGGCTTGTCGAACGCACTGCTCGAGGCGCTGGCCCTCGGCATCCCCGCGGTGGCCCGCGAAACGGCAGCAGCCAGAGCGGTGATCACCGACGGCGAGAGCGGGTTGCTCTACGCGACCCGTGAGAGCGGCGCGCGGGCGATCGCGCGCGTGCTCGGGGATTCGGCGCTCGTGACCAGGCTGCGCGCCGGGGGGCACGGCCGCGTGCGGGAGAACTTCTCGGCGAAGGCGGAACTCGAGGGCTACCTCGCGGCCTATCGCTGACCGCCGGCCGCGGGCTCGTCCGGAATCCTGCACCCACCCTCGATCCAGGCGCGCATCGCCGCCACGAACGCGGCGTGCGGGACGGGAACCGGAGCCCGGCCTTCGCCGGGATTCCAGCCCCAGAGCACGAGCGGGTCCGTGCTCACGTGCTCGAGCAACTGCGCCATCGTGCGCCCGCCGTTCTGCTCCGGGTCCGCGAGCTGGCGCGCGAGCTCGGCCGGGCTCCTGCCCTCGAACACCAGCGGCGTCGCGGCGGCCGGCAGGTGCCAGTTCGGCGCGCCGGGCGGCTGGTTCGGTCCGGGCGCATTCGCTTCGAGGTGGCAGTTCACGCAGCGCATCGCGAAGCGCCCCTTCCCGTCCGGACCGCCTTGCACGTTCTGGCCGTGCACGCGGCTGTCATCGCCCTGCAAGGGCACGCGGCCAGCCGGATGGCAGTTCTTGCAGCGCGCGTGCTGCAGCACGGCATAGACCGTGCGCCAGGCGCTGGCACTGTGTGCGGACGCTGCGGGAGCGGCGCCTGCCGTGCCGCACTGGCAAGTCAACATCGCCGCGGCTGCCGCCGCGGCCAACGCGAGCGCGCGCATCATCGCAGATCCTCCGGCCGGATCGGCAGGCGGCGGATGCGCTTGCCGGTGAGCCGGAACAGCGCGTTGCCGAGCGCCGGCGCGACCGGCGGCACGCCGGGTTCGCCGACGCCGGTCGGCGGAGCGCCGCTCGGCACCAGGTGCACCTCGACCGCAGGCATCTCGTGGATGCGCAACAGCCGGTAGTCGTGGAAGTTCGACTGTTGCACGCGACCGTCCTGCAGCGTGATCTCGCTGTAGAGCGCCGCACTCAGCGCGAAGCCGACGGCGCCTTCGAGCTGGGCCATGACCGTGTCGGGGTTGATCGTCTGGCCGCAGTCGACCGCACAGGTGGCCTTGTGCACGCGCGGCCAGCCGTTCTCGAGCGAGACCTCCAGCACGATCGCGACGTAGGTGTGGAACGAGAAGTGCAGCGCGAAGCCGTGCGCGCGGCCCTCGGGCAGCGGCTTGCCGTAGCCGGACCGGGCGGCAGCCAGCTCGAGCACCCCGAGGTGGCGTTCCTTGCCGGCGAGCAGCTGCCGGCGCAGCGCGACCGGGTCGGTGCCCGCCGCGTGCGCGACCTCGTCGAGGAAGCTCTCGACGACGAACGCCGTGTGCGAGTGGCCGACCGATCGCCACCAGAGCGTGGGGACCGGGACCGCGGTCGTGTGCAGATCGACCTGCAGGTTCGGGATCGCGTAGGGCAGGTCCTCGGCGCCCTCGACCGAGGTGCCGTCGATGCCGTCCTTGATCAGGAACGACGCGAAGGGCGTGCCTTCGATGATCGACTGGCCGACGATCGTGTGCGTCCAAGCCGTGATCGCACCGGAGGCGTCAAGCGCGGCCGTGATCCTGCTGTGCCACATCGGGCGGTAGTAGCCCGAGCGCATGTCGTCCTCGCGGGTCCAGACCAGCTTGAGCGGCGCCCGCACGGCCTTGGCGATCTTCGCGGCCTCGACGATGTAGTCCGACGCCGGGTTCGCGCGCCGGCCGAAGCCGCCGCCGAGGAAGGTCGTGTGCAGCTTCACCTTGGCGGGCGGCAAGCCGAGCACGCCGGCGGCGGCCGCCTGGTCGACGGTCTGGAACTGGGTGCCGGCCCAGATCTCGCACGCGTCGGGGCGCAGGTCGACCGTGCAGTTCAAGGGCTCCATCGCCGCGTGCGCGAGGTAGGGGAGCTCGTACTCGGCGTCGAGCGTGCGCGCGGCCGCGCGCGCGGCCGCGGCCGCGTCCCCGGTCTTGCGCGCGATCCTGCCAGGCGTGCGCGCGAGCTGCGCATAGGACGCGCGCAGGACGCTGCTCGACACCTTGGCGTTGGCACCGTGGTCCCACTCGATCTGCAGGCGATCGCGACCCAGCTTCGCCGCCCAGAAGCTCTCGGCGACGACGGCCACGCCGCTGCCGACGTCGACGACGGCCTTCACGCCGCGGACCTGGAGCGTCGCGCGGTCGTCCCAGGACTTCGCGACGCCGCCGAAGGTCGGTGGGTGTGCAACGACCGCGGTCAGCATCCCAGGCAGGTGGACGTCGAGCCCGAACACGGCGGTGCCCGCGACCTTCGCCGGCGTGTCGAGCCGGTGCGTCGACTTGCCGATCAGGCGGAAGTGCCGCGGATCCTTGAGCGGGACCTCGGCCGGCACGGGCAGGGTGGCGGCAGTCGCCGCGAGCTCGCCGTAGCCGGCGCGCTTGCCGCTCGGGCCGTGCACGACGGCGCTGTTCTCGGTCCGACACTCGGCGGCGGGGACCTTCCACTCCTGGGCCGCGGCGGCGACGAGCAGGGCGCGGGCCGTTGCCCCGGCCCGGCGCATCGGCTCGGTCATCCCCATCGTGCTCGTGCTGCCACCCGTCATCTGGATGCCGTAGCCCGGATGCGCGTAGACGGGATCGACCGGGGCGAACTCGAAGCCGACGCGGCTCCAGTCGGCGTCGAGCTCCTCGGCCACGACCATGGTCAGCGAGGTGCTGATGCCCTGGCCCATCTCGGACTTGTTGACGATCACGGTCACGCGGCCGTCGCCGGCGATGCGCACGAATGCGTTCGGCGCGAAATCGGCTGCCGGGGCCGGGGCGGCCGCCGCGCGCGGGGCGGCTGGCAGGCGGAACGCGAGCAGCAGGCCGCCGCCGGCGGCGGCGGACACGCGCAGGAAGCTGCGGCGCGACAGGCCCGGGTCGTGGCTCATGGCTTGCCTGCCTTCGCCACCACGGCCGCGCGGTGGATCGCGGCGCGGATGCGCACGTAGGTCGCGCAGCGGCACGCATTCCCGGCCATGCAGGCATCGATGTCCGCATCGGAGGGCTGCGGCTGCTCGCGCAGCAGCACGGCCGCGCTCATCAGCTGCCCGGTCTGGCAGTAGCCGCACTGCGGGACGTCGAGCTCGGTCCACGCCTGGCGCAGGGCGGCGGCGGCGCGACCCTCGAGGCCCTCGATGGTCGTGATCTGCTTGCCGGCCAGCGTGGCCACCGGCACGACACAGGCGCGCACCGCGGTGCCGTCGACGTGCACCGTGCAGGCGCCGCACTGGGCCATGCCGCAGCCGTACTTCGTGCCGAGCAGGCGCAGATGGTCGCGCAACACCCAGAGCAGAGGGGTCGACGGGTCGGCGTCGACCGCGACGAGTTTGCCGTTCACCGTGAGTTCAAGGGGCATGGGAGTGGCTCTGGCCGGAGGCTTGGGACGGATGGCCGGGATCGTAGGCAATCGTCCCGGTTCGGCGAGCGAAGATCCTGACTCCGTCTCAGCTCCGGCGGCGACCGAGCAGCAGGAGCGCGAGCAGCGCCAGCACGCTGATCCCGAGGCCCGGGCCCAACCACGGCGTCGCGTAGCGCAGGCGCACGCGGCACTCGTCTTCGGGGATCGGCACGAGCCGGCAGAACAGGTTGCCGCGCACGACGGGTGCCGGTAGGTCGTTCACCGTCGCGCTCCAGCCGGAGAAGTACGCGTCGGCGAGTACGAGCAGCCCGGGAGGGCCGGCGTCGACCTGCAGGTGGATGTGGTTGTTCGTGTCGAGCGTGAAGCGCACCTTGCGCTTTCCGGCGTCCGGCCAGATCGCGTGGTCGGCGATGCGCCGCTGGTCGGCAGGCAGCAGCAGGGCCACGCGGTCGGGCGCGAAGTCGCTGCGCACCATGGCCTCGACGACCGCCGTCTCGTCGGGGAGCTCCCTGAAGTCGCCGACCACGAACGCGCGCGGCAGCGCGCGCGGGCGCTCGTAGACAAAGAACTCGCCGCCGGGCCCCTTCCAGGTGGGACCGACCTTGCGGCCGGCGTGCAGCAAGGGCTGGGTGGCGAGCAGGAAGCGCAGGCCGAAGAGATCG
The DNA here is from genome assembly GCA_964607495.1 of uncultured candidatus Brocadiaceae bacterium. Lineage (GTDB taxonomy): Bacteria > Planctomycetota > UBA1135 > UBA1135 > UBA2386 > CAZSKV01. The sequence continues at coordinate 10,661 of CAZSKV010000751.1, read as the reverse complement.
AAGAGCGGCAGCGCGAGCCGCTCGTCGTCGAGGAGTGCCAGCGGCCAGTAGGTGCGCACCATGTGCGCCGCGCCATAGAGGCGCTCGAAGAGGCGATGCGACTTGCCGTCGACGAAGGTGTAGATGTTGAGGTCGCGGATGCCCTCGGGCACCAGCGTGCAGGGCGGCAGCTGCAGCGGCAGGACCGCGCGCGGCACACCGTCCTCGAGCGTCTGGCCGGCGCGCGCCACGGTCACCCCGCCGCGCTCGCGACTGGCGTCGCGCTCGGCGCGCAGGAACGCGTGCACGGGCGTGTCGCGCGGTTCGTGCAGCATGCGGCCGTGGTTGAGTGGCGCGCCGTAGGCGACCAGTTCGGCCACGGTCGCGCCGATTGCGTAGGCGAGCAGCAGCTTGTGCCGCAACGGCACGCCGGCGGCGCGGGCGGCGAGCAGCAACCAGACCGCGGCCAGCCAGAGTCCCATGGCGCCACGGATCAGGCCGCCGACCAGCCGCTCGTGGCCGGCCGCCGCGAAGGGTTCGAGCAGGCGCATGACCTCGGCAGGCGACGCCGACGGCAGGCGGGGCAGGTAGTGCGCGGCGATCGCCGGGGCGATCCGCGCGAGCAGTTCGCGCGGCTCGGCGCGCGTGAGCCACCACCCGCCCAGCAGGCAGAGTGCCCCCAGGCCGAGGGCCAGCAGGCCGGTGCCGCGCACCAGCTGCGGTGCGAGCTGGCGCGGGCCGGGCGCCAGCCCGCGCGCGGCGAGCAGCACGACCAGCATGGCGGCCGGGCCGACGCAGCGCATCGGCGACAGGCTCGCGAAGCCGGGCAGCTGGAAGAGCGGCGCCACGAGCGCGCTACCGCTCGCGAGCACGAGCAGCAGCAGCCAGGTGCCGGCGGCGAAGAGCCGGTCGCGGGCGCCGCGCACCCAGCAGCCGAGCCATGCGAGCACGAGCACGAGCGTGCCGGGGAACACCGCGTACTCGATCAGGTTGTAGTTCGGCGTGAAGGGTCTGCCGTCGACCCAGCTCGCGCGGGAGAACAGCCACCAGACCAGGGGCGACTTCTCGTACGGCAGACCCTGGGTGGCGGTCGAGTGGCCGAACACGTCGGGCAGCAGGTAGCCGAGCACACCGAGGGGATCGAAGGCCTGGTTCGCGATCGCGTCGAGGCTGGGGTGCGGATCGCGGTTCGACTCAGGGAAGAACGCGAACATCGGCAGCAGCTGCACGGCCGCGAGGCCGAAGCCGAGCAGGAACCCCAGCGCGCACGCGCGCGCCGTGCGCGCGGCGCCGGCGAGCCCGTCCCAGCGCGCGGTCTGCAGCATCTGCTGCAGCGCGAAGAGTCCGGCGACGCCGGTGGCCGGCGCCGCGTAGGGGGCGAAACCCGCGGTCCAGGTCAGGCCGGTCGCGAGCGCGAGGCCGATGCGGCCACGGTGGTTGCCGCGCGCGATCGCCGCGATCGCCCAGAGCATGCCGGGCAGCCACACCAGGGCATTGAGGCGCTGGTAGAAGTGCGCGTTCGCACTCAGGGTCGCCGAGAGCTGGAACGCGAGGCCACCGAAGAGCGCGATCGCGGGGACGTGGCCGAGGCGGCGCAGGAGTCCGAAGGTCAGCAGCCCGGCCGCGGCGAGCGCGAACCAGGCGCCGAACGCGAGGCCGCGCAGCGGGTTGCCCGTCAGCAGGAACAGCCAGTTCGGCGGATAGAGCAGGCCGACGACCGAGGTCGCGAGCAGGGGGGCGCCGGCGCGCGCGAACGGGTTCCACTCCGGCAGGCGCCCCTGCTGCAACTGCTGGTTCGCGAACACCAGCTCGGGCAGGAACGTGAACGGCACTTCGCTGACGTCGGAGTTCTGACCGGCCGTGATCGCCGCGAGCTGCTCGGGCTGGAGCTGCGTCGCGATCGGCGGCCACTGCGCGAGGTCGAACGGCACGTAGCTGCGCGCGCCGACCACGCAGGGGCCGAAGAGCAGCAGCGGCGCGAGCGCGAGCGCGAGCAGGCAGAGCAGCGAGTGCCGCGGCAAGTGCCTCATCGATCGCTCCTCTTTCGGCGTACGAGCCAGAGCGACACCAGCAGGGCCACGAGCGACAGGTGCTGGGGCGCGCGCACGAACCACGCCGCGTAACGCAGCTCGACCTCGTGCTCGCCGGGGCGCAGGTAGACGCCCTGCAGGTAGTGGTCGACGCAGTGGACCGGCGTGACCTTGCCGTCGACGGTCGCGACCCAACCCGCGTCGTAGGGGTCGGCCAGGCGCAGATAGCCGGCGGCCTTGGTGCGGACCCGAAGGGCGCTGCGCTCGGACTCGCGCGCGGTCCACAGGATCGCGGCCTCGGCCTCGGCGGACGCGAGCGGCGGCGGCGTCGGCGCGCGCAGGTCCTCGAGCACGATCGTCGTGGATGGGTCATGGGCGGGAGACCCGAGCAGGGCCAGGCGTTCGGTCGCGGCCGGGACCACGCGCGTCCTGGTCACGAAGGTCGCGAGCGGCATCGCCGTGGTCCGCTCGTAGAGGCGGTGTGGCGGGGGCGCGCCGGCCGGCGTGCGGTCGACGAGCCCGGACGCGGCCACGGGTCCGCCGGTCAGCAGCCAGCGGCAGGCGAGCAGATCGAGCAGGCGGTGCGTGGCGCTCGCCGGCTTGCGCAACAGGTTCACCCCCGCGCCGCCGAACACGACGCTCGCCTTGCCGGGTTCGTCCGGCTCGAGCGCGAGGAAGAGCTGCTCCATCCGCTGCTTGGGCTGCGGGTTGTAGGCCGCAAGGTCGGCGATGCCGTAGTAGGCCGCGAGGTTCGGCGGCAGGTAGGGCGAGCGGCGGCCCTGATCCGCTGGCGCGCACAGGCGCTGCAAGCGGCCGCCGGCGGGATCGGCGAGGACCGGCTGCAGCACCTGCGGCGGCGTCTCGACCCGCCGCCGGTCGACCGCGATGCGCGTTCCGGACCCGGCGTGCAGCAACTCGATTGCGATCGCCGCGATCCCGATCCCGAGGCTCCAGCGGCTGCGCCAGAACAGCACGCCGAGCGTCAGCGCGGCGCTGATCGCCGCGCGCGCGAAGGTCGCCCGCAGGTGGGTGGTGTTGGCCGCGGCTTCGCTCGGACTCTGCGCGACGCCGGCGTGGAACATCTCGGCCGTGGCGCCGTGCAGCGGCGCGAGCCACTGCGCGTACAGCTCCTGCACGCCGCGGGCATCGCGCAGATGCAGGGTCAGCAACGCAGCCGAGGCGGCGAGGACCGCGGCCACGAGGGCGGGCACCAGCCGGCCTGGACCACGCGCGCGCCAGCGCTCGCATCCGAGCGCGGCGAGCACCGCGAGCGCGATCGCGGCCGTGAACAGGTAGCGCTTGAGGTCACCCGCGCGCCCGCCGGGCAAGAGCCGCGTGGCGCCCGAGAACCCGGGCCATGCGCTCGCGAGACCGATCCCGAGCAGCAAGGCGCCGCCGAAGAAGAGCGCCTCGCGGCGGGGGCGCGCGGCGAGCCCGAGCAGCGCGAAGGCGAGCCCGGGGACGGAGATCCCGAACGCGGTCTCGGCGAAGTTGAACTCGGCCTGCATCACGGTCGGTGTCAGGCCGAGCGCGGCCCACGCGTAGCGCACGGCGTCGATCCGGCCGTAGAAGGTCTCGGCCGGCCAGTGCAGCAGATCAGGCCAGATCGCGCCCAGCAGGTGGGCCGGTTGCAGGGCGCGTGCGTGCAGCAGGTGGAGGAGCTGAGGCGAGTCGGCGGCGGTTCGCGAGGACTCGGCCGCAGCCAGGAGCACCGGGACCATCTGCGCGGCCGCGAGCGCGCCGCCGAGTCCTACCCCGATCGCGACGCGCAGCAGGCGCGCGCCCCGCTCCGGCTTCGGGGCCGAGCACGCCAGCACACCGGCGTAGGCGAGTGCCAGCAGCGTCTCCTGCAAGGCGGTCGGCGGGAAGCCGCCGAGCCACGCGATGCCGAGGCCGAGCGCGAGACGCCCGACCGCCGGCGCACGTTCGCCATGCTGCACGAGCGCATGGACCGCGGCCAGGATGCCAAAGCAGGGCAACGCGGCCGACACGATCACGTTGTGGTGCACGCGCGCCTGCAGCCAGAGTCCGAGCACCGCGCAGACGAGGCCGACCAGGGCGCTCGCGTGCGCGAGACCGATCCGGCGGAAGAAGCGGTAAGTCAGCCATCCGAACACGATCTGGTGCAGCAGGAACCACAGGCCGTAGATGCCTGCGGCCGGGATCGCGAGCAGCAGCAGGTTCCAGGGTTGGTAGATCTGGCCCATCTGCGGCACGAACGGCGCGCCCCCGCCGAGCTCGCGCGACCACAGGCGCAGGCTGCCCGCGCGCAAGGCGTCCTGCTGGATGCGGTCCCACGCGAGCGACTGGTTGTACTTGTCGCCGAGGCTCGAGTTGCCGACCAGGATCTGCTCGAGCGGCATGCCGCGCGCGAGCGCTTCCTGCAGCAACGGTTCGTGCGCTTCCGGGGGAAAGGGCACGAGGGCGTAGCCGGGCCACACGGACTTGCCGAGGAAGAGCAGCGCGCACAGAGCCGCGAGCAGCAGCGCGTGCAGCTGCTCGTTCCGCGGCGGTGGTCGATACGATCCCGGCGGCATTCGCGCCTAACCATGCAAGAGGAGCGCAGCGAACACAACTCTCGGCGAGCACCCCCGTTGCTGATTGCGCTGGGGTTGGGCGTGCTCACCCCTGCCGCGATGCTGTTGCCAGGTCGCCAGCTGCGTTTGGAGTCGTGGCGCGAGGCGTGGAATCGTGGCTTTGGCGCCCCGGAGTGCGTTGCCGGCGCGACCTGCAGCCCGCACCCACAGCCGCAGCGCCGCGGGCCGATGGCGTGAGGTTCAAGCAGGTACGCCGTGCCGTCCGATCACGGGGAGGATGCGGCATGCAGTTCCCGCCACGACAGGGCCCACTGGGACGTGCTTCGGCCGGCCAACCGACCAGCCATCGCCGTTCCGGGCGCTCGCCGAGATCCTGAGCCAGAGTGTCTTCCGCTCCGGGCAGGACTACCTCGACACCATGGTGCGCGCCGTGGCGCAGGCGCTCGGCGTGCGGCACGTGATGATCGGCCGGCTCCGAGCCGAGGAATGGCGGGCGGTGTCGTTGGCGATGTGGGCCGGAGACCACCTGGCTCCCGCACTCGAGTACGACCTGCGCGGTACGCCATGCGAGACGGTGGTGGACCGGCGGGTGTGCTGCTACCCGTCGAACGTGCAGGCGCAGTTCCCGCAGGACGAGCTGCTGGTGCAGATGGGGATCGAGAGCTACATCGGCGCTCCTACCTTCGACTGCGCCGGGAAACCCCTGGGCCTGATCGCGATCCTCGACGTCAGGCCGATCCCGCCGGAGTCGGTGTCGACGTTGGTCGAATTGATGCTGATCCTCGCGAGCGCGATCTCGAGCGAGCTCGAGCGGCAGCGCGTGTTCGACCGCTTCGCAGAGTCGCAGCGCAAGCTCGCGAACGCCAACGAGGCCAAGTCGCGGTTCCTGGCCAACATCAGCCATGAGATCAGGACCCCTCTGAACGGCATCCTCGGCAGCGCGGCGCTGCTCGAGGACTCGGCGCTCGACGATGTGCAGCGTGAACTGCTGGACACGATCGGCTGGTCAGGGCACGTACTCCTGTCCCTGATCGAGGACGTGCTGGACCTGGCACGCATCGAGGCAGGCGAACTGCGGCTCGTGCCTGCACCCTTCTGCCTCGACGAGTTGCTGCACGACATGATGGCGTTGTTCCGGATCCAGGCGAGTCAGCATGGCATCGACCTCTGCAGCGAATCCGTGGGCGGCACCCTGCGAGTGCTCGGCGATCGCGCCCGACTGCGCCAGGTGCTGCTGAACCTGATCGGCAATGCGCTGAAGTTCACGCAGCGCGGTCAGATCACGATGCGCGCGCGGGCCGCCGGCCAGGGCGGCAAGGTCGCGGTGGTCCTGGAGGTCGAGGACACGGGCTGCGGTGTGCCCGAGGAACAGCGCGAGCGCATCTTCCAGCCGTTCGTGCAAGGCGACGACAGCTACGCCCGCCGGCACGGCGGTGCTGGCCTGGGTCTCGCGATCAGCCGCGAGATCGTCCACGCGATGGGCGGCACGATCTGCTGCACGGCCGCCCCGTCGGGCACCGGGGCGCTGTTCCGCATCTCCGTCGAGTTCGATGCGGCCGCGGCGGCATCCGCGTTGCCGGCCGCTGCGCCCGCGGCGGCTCTGGCGTGCAGCGCCCGTCCGCGCATCCTGTTGGTCGAGGACAGCGCGGTCAACCGGCGCGTGGCGACGAAGATGTTGGAGAAGGTCGGCTGCGAGGTGACGACCGCCAGCGACGGCACCGAGGCGCTTGCCCGCTTCGCCCCCGCCGCCTTCGATCTCGTGTTCATGGACTGCCAGATGCCGGTGATGGACGGGCTGGCCACCGCGGCGACCATCCGCCGAGCCGGGCACACCACTCCGATCATTGCGTTCACGGCCCATGCGGCGGCCACCGACGAAGCGCGCTGCCGCGAAGCCGGCATGAACGACTTCCTGACCAAGCCCGTGACGCTGGACGGGCTGCGGAAGATGGTGCAGCGCTGGATCGACCCGGCATCGGCGCAGCCACCGATCAGCCCGGTCTGACCGCGCGGGCCTGCTTGCCGGATGCGCCGGCCCTGGCCACCGGCCATGCCAGCACCTGCCCCGCCGCGAGCAGGCGCGCGCGCAATTCGTCGAACGGCACATCCTGCACCGCGAGGCCCCGCTCGAGCGCCAACGCCCCGGCGATCGCAGCCGACTGCCCGAGCACCATGAACACCGGCTCCATGCGGATCGAGCCGTAGGCGATGTGACTCGCGCTGCAGCACACCGGCACCAGCAGGTTCTGTGCGTGCGCGCGCTGCGGCACCAGGGCCCCGTAGGCGATGCCATAGGGTGCCGGCACCCGCACTTGCACGTCGCCTTCGTTGCGGACGTGCCCGTGCCCATCGGCGTAACGCTGCACGTTGTGGCTGTCCATCGCGTACGCGCCCATGCCGACCGGATCGGGCGCCACCTCGCGCCCCGTGCAGTGGTGTTCGGTGACGACTGCGGCTCCGACCAGACGGCGCCCCTCGCGCACGTACAGCAGCGGCGGCCAGCCGCCGGTCGCCGGGAACTCGTCCTGCGTCAGCCCGTAGCGGCGAAACTCCGCTTGCACCCTGGCCGGCACCCGCTTGTCGTTCGCCAGCGTCCACAACAGACCCTGCTGGTAGCGCCGATGCGCCGCGGCCAGCCGTTCGCGCGTCGCGTAGTCGGCGGTCGGCCAGTCGTGGTTGCCGCCGATCCAGTCGGTCGAGAACGCACCGTGGTTGTTGGTGTCGGTCTTCCGGTTCGGCAGGACGGTCGGATGCCACGGCGCCAGTGTGCTGCCGGCCTCGAAGTGGCGCAGCAGCACCTCGTAGTCGCGTGGGTCGTAACCGTCCGGCTTCGTCCACGGCACACGGTTGGCGGGATCGTCGGTCGTGCACAAGCGGTAGCAGTACGCCTGTATCCGGGCATCCGCGGCGCCCTCCGCACCGGGTTCGCCCGGCTGGATGCCGGGCAACAGCCCGCTGGCCGGATCGCCGGGTACGACGTACGGATCGACCGCGCCGGTGAACTGGTGCTTGGTCGCATTCTGCGTCTGCACGCCGTTGAGGGTCTCGCCGTACTTCGCGTTCGCCTCGCGACCGACCCTGAACGCGCAACCCGCCGCGTCGAGCAGGTCGCCCTCGTACGAGCAGTCGAGGAACAGGCGCGCCGCGACGAGGTCACCGCCCTCGAGCCGCATCGATGTGAGCCGCGCGCCGTCCTTCTGCAGGCCGCCGGGAGAACGATCGAGCCGCGCCGCCAGCGGCCGCACCTTCGCCTCGGCAAGCATCGCCGCGAACGTCGCCGAGGCCACGCTCGGTTCGAACGTCCACGCCGCGTCGCTGCGCGGCTCGTGGCCGCGTCCGTGGAAGTCCTCACGCCGTTCGCGGGTCCAGGCCTCGGGCCGGTCGTAGTGGCTCCGCAGCCGCCGGTAGAACTCGCGGGCGCGGCCGCCGATCGCGGCCTGGTTGCCGACGTCGGTCGCACCGAGGCCCGACGTCGTGAGGCCACCAACCCAGTGGTCGCAGTCGACGAGCAGCACCGACAGCCCACGCTGCGCACACTCGATCGCCGCGATGACGCCCGCCGAACTGGCGCCGTAGACACAGACGTCGACGCGATGTGCGCGCCCGCCCTGCGCCCGCAGGGAGGCCACGACGGCCAGGCACACGACCAGGACGATCCGCACCAGGACGATCATGGTCGGTTCGGGAGGCAGGCGCAGCACCAGCTCGACCTGGCTCGCCAGCAGCGCCGGCCGCGCTTCGTTCCGCGGTGGTGGTCGATACGATCCCGGCGGCATTCGCGCCTTACCATGCAAGAGGAGCGCAGCGAACACAACTCTCGGCGAGCACTCCCGTTGCTGATTGCGCTGGGGTTGGTCCTGCTCACGCAGGTTGGGGTCGAGGTTCCGGCCATGCTCACGCCGGAACCATGGGTCTATCCGCCGGGTTCGTTGCCGACGCCCGGCGCGCTGCTGCAGCGGGCACTGCCGGGCTTCCTGGTCGGCTCCGGGGTTGCGCTGCTGATCTGTGGCGTGCGGCGGCTCTGGGAGAGGAGCGGCGCGTTCGGCCTGGTGGTCGGCGCGCTGGTCGCGACGCTGCTGATGGTCCCGCACGGCGGCCTCGCCCCGAGCTGCGCCCAGCTCCCGCTCGGGGGTGTGCTCGCCGCCGGGCTCGGCGTTGGCACCGCGTGTCTCGTGCGTGAGCGTGGGATTGTGAGCATCGTCCTGGGCGCAGTGCTCCTCGGCCTGTTGTTGGTGTCGGTGGGCAGCGAGGCGTTGCGCACGACGACGGCACGGCGAGCCTTCGCGCAGGCCCGCGCGGCCGTACTCGGGCTCGGCCAGCCACGCCTGTACGTCGCGACCCGGGATCTGGTGCACCCGCGGGTCGGCGTGTGGTTCCTGCGCAGCCTGCGGCCGCCGCACGTTCCGGCGCCGATCGACCTGTTCCAGGTCGAACCCGGCAGCGCCGAAGAGCAGTGGTTGGCCTATCTCGGCTACCCCGGCCTCCTGCTCGCGCGCGGACGGATCACCGTGATCGCACCGCAGCCGCCGGCCGGCTCGAGGCCGGCCGCGGCCGACTGGCGGATCACTCGCGACGAGCAAGGGCTGCCGCGCGTCGAAGTCGGTGCCGCGGCCGGGCCGTTCACGCTGCGCGCGGTGACGCCCTTCGGTGCGGTCGCCGAGCTGGTGCGGGCACAAGCCGGCGTAGTCGCCTTCACGCCGGGCTCGACCGCGCACCGGCTCGCGGGTGAGTACTCGCGGCACGAGCGGGGCGGCATCGCGATGCTGATCCTGGTCGAGGCGGAACATGGCGGGGCTTGGAGCCACGCGGTGCGGCGATGAAACCAGGCGGTGACAAGCCGATGGTGGCGGCCCTGATGGCAGTACTCGCGATCCTCGCGACCATGGCCCTGACCGAGGGGCCGCGGCTGCTCGCCCCGGGCTTGCCATCCGCCGCGCTGGCGCAACCGGCCTGGTCCGACCTGCCGCTCGGCCGCTGCGTGTGCCGGGGCCTCGCCGGGGTCCTGACGCTCTGGATCGTCCTGCGCGTTGCGCGCCTGCGCGCGGCGGCCGGTGGTTTTGGTTGCGTCGTCGGCGCCGTGCTCGCCAGCTGCCTCGCGGGATGGGTCGACGTCGCGTTCCGGATCGAGCCTGCGCTCACCCTGGCCTGGGTGCCCGGGTCGGTGGTGGTCGGGCTCGTCGCGGCACGGCTCCTGCGCGAGCGCGGCCTGGTCAGCCTGGTGGCCGGCGGCCTGGTCGTGACCTTGCCGATCGTGGTGCAGCGCCGGCAGGCGCTCGCGGCGACGAGCGAGATCACGACCCTGGTCGCGCTGCGTGAGGCATTGCTCGGCCTCGCGCAGCAGCGCGTCTACCTGGCGACCAAGGAGCGTCTGCCCAAGGCGCAAGAGCGCGACCTGCTCTGGTCGTTGCGCCCGCCCCACGCGCACGATGCGGTCGATGTGTTCCGCGTCGAGCCCGGGGGCGTGGAGGAACAGACCCTGCGCGCGCTCGGCCATGGCGGGGCCCGCCTCGCCGGCCCGGAGGTCGAGCCCCTCGCGCCGGCGGCAGCTCCCACGAGCAGGCCGGGTGCCGAGCCCTGGCGCATCACGCTCCCGGCGGGGGGGGTGCCCCGCGCGGAGGTCGGCAATCGCGAAGGGAAGTTCGCGCTGCGCTGGTTCACGCCCTTCGGTTCGGTGTCCGCGACCGTGCCTGCGGTCGACGGCGTCGTCACCTTTGCCTCGGACTCCGCGGCGCAGGAGCTGGCGCAACGCTGCGCGGCGGAGGCTCCGGAATGGGTGACCTACCTGGTCGTCGTCGAGCAGGTCGGCGGCATCGCGCACGCGCAGGTGCTGCTCGGGCGTCAGTAGGAAGCCGTGACGCGCACCGCATCGATCGCGAGCTCGGCGCGCGCGCCCGGGCTCCAGTCGCCGATGATCTCTAGCTCGATCTGCGTGTCGCGGTCGACGTGGGCAAGGCTCGCGAGCGTGAACGACCACGTCCCCATTCCGGTGCCACCTGGCGCCTGCTCGACGACGGTGTCATGCCGGGACGCGGTCGCATTGCGGATGCTGATCCGGAAGTAGGAGTCCGGATCGACGCGCGACAGGCTTGCCGTGACCTCGACCTGCACGCGGCGC